>JANORJ010000174.1:0-2141 GCA_031415255.1 Chitinophagaceae bacterium
AGAACGGAAAAAATCCATGAAAGCCTGTCGTATATCTGCGCTGGTCATCATATGGTGAGTGGTGAGTAGTGAGTGGTGAATGGGGGTTTACAGAACAATCTTTCCCTATTGCACAGCAAAGAACCGAACCCTGAAGGGTGCGACGCAAGGGACGATGATAGTAGTACTACAGCTGGTAACATAAATCTCTATCGAATTTTCCCCTGATTATCAATAGACAAACTGGGTTGATTTTTGCAGTTTAACGGACTATATTTGTCAGCCCCGTAAACTGAGCCAGCCTTCGCTAAAAAAGCTTTGGCTGGGGACGCAAAGGTAAATTATTCGGGTGGCATTTGTTGCCCGCAACAGGTTTAAGGCTTGCTTCAATGAAGAAGATAAAATATTACTATAATACCAATACACTCCGCTACGAAAAGCTGGAGACACCCCTGCGGGTAAAGTTGCTGCGGGTTTTTGGTTTTGTAGCGGCTGCCTTAGTTACTGCCGGCCTTATTTCGTATGTAGCTTTTCAGTTTATCGGTTCGCCAAAAGAAAAATTGCTGGCGCAGCAAAACAAAGACCTGAAGGATAATTATAAAGAGCTGGAAACTGACCTGCAATCGGTGCAGCAGCAAATGAAGGAATTAGAGAAACGGGATAATGACGTTTATCGGGCCATTTTTGAAGCAAGCCCGGTGCCGGATAGTGCAAGAGCTAAAGAACTGGAGGAAAAAAAAGAAATAGCCACTGTAGAAAAAATAAAAGACCACCAGTTGGCTACAGCTATCAGAGCTACATTGAATAATCTTACGAGCAGAATAGCTGCGCAAAAAAAATCGTATGACGAAGTGGATGGGCTGGTAAAAAATAAGGAGCAACTGCTTTCACATACTCCCGCCATTCAGCCAGTAAGTAATAAAGATCTGAGCCGTATTGCATCTGGTTATGGCAGCAGGATAGACCCTGTTTACAAAACGGTGAAGTTTCACTATGGATTAGATTTTGCTGCACCACAGGGCACACCCATTTATGCAACGGCGGATGGAACGATAACTACAGCCGGCAGTACCGGCAACGGTTACGGTAATCATGTTATTATTAATCATGGTTATGGATATGAAACATTATACGGCCACATGGTAAGGGTGAAAGTAAGTAATGGGCAAGGTATAAAAAGAGGTGAAGTGATAGGATGGGTGGGCAGCACCGGCAAAAGTACCGGACCACATTGCCATTATGAAGTGCATAAATATGCGGATAAAATTGATCCGATTTACTTTTTCTATAATGACCTTACACCTGCACAGTTTGACCTACTCCTGAAAAAAGCGGCGGCGAGTAATCAGAGTTTGGATTAGAGAAAAAGTGGTGAGCTACGAGTTGCGAGTTTGGTCGTTTGAAGTCGGTGTATCTTTCTCGTAGCTCGAAACTCATAGTTCTTAGCTTGTATTTTTCCACACTCCGTTTCTGCTGTATGTAAGGTGTTCCTGCATCGTATCTTTACATAGCATGGCGAAATCGTTATCACAAATTACTTTTGATTTTGGATCCACCGAGGAAACAGGAAATACTTCTCTGGCCACTTCTTCCGTTGTAATGGAAGAAAATGAAATTATGCAGGTAGTAAACGAGCCAGCGGAAGTCATTACTGAAGAAAAAAAAGAACCCCTCGCAAATGTAGTTGCAAGTAAACGGGGTCGCAAGTCATTAAAAGAAATTGCCCTGAGTGCCGATTTGATACAAGTGCCGGAAGATGATATTCTTTTTAAAAAACAATATTACTCTATCGGAGCAGTGGCCATCATGTTCCGGGAAAATCAATCGTTGATACGCTACTGGGAGACTGAGTTTGACATTCTGCAACCGAAGAAAAATGGCAAAGGCGATCGTTTTTTTCGCCCGGTGGATATTAAGAACTTGGTGATGATATACGATTTGCTCCGCCGCCGCAAATTCACCATTGAGGGGGCTAAAGATTACCTGAAGAAAAATAAAAAGGCGGAAGAAAAATTTGCGATGATGCAGTCGCTGGAGAAGATTAAGGGGTTTTTGCTGGAACTTAAAGCTTCTATGTGAGGAAATCAGTTGGCAATGGGCAGTTGGCAGTTAGTTTCCTATAGATTTAAGACTTTATAAAGTATAAACGACCCGACTGCCAA
>JANORJ010000175.1:0-3610 GCA_031415255.1 Chitinophagaceae bacterium
TTTGGAAAAAAACTTTCAAAACATTCCATGTATTCATGCGTTGAGGCGGGGCCACCATGCAGCAGTAATATTTTTATCCGGGGATTATTACCAAAGCGTTTTGTCCACACCTTAAAGTTACCGACGGGTGTTTTTATAGGAATCATTTTTACACCACCTGATTGCATTCCACTATCGCCATAGTTGAAATAATCTGAAACCTGTTGATAACCACCGTTTTTATTTTTAGCAGTATCCCGACAGGAAAAGAAGACCATTGTGACCATTAAACAAAAAAGGATTTTCCGCATAATTGTTGATTTGCACATAAGGTAAGGAATTTCCTTAATTTCAATGCAATCAAAACCTCCTTGTATGCGGCTAGTAGTACTTATTTTAATTCTTTCCACAACAATACTTGCCACCCAGGCACAAACGAAAGCTGATACCATTCAGCAAATCCGCAATAATGTAAAATGGTATGATCTTGACTTTACTGATGCCGAAGCAGATTCGATGATGGGTAACCTTAACAATTATCTGCTTCTGTATAAATCCCTGCATAAAACATTGCCGGCAAATGATATTCCCTACCCGTTTGCTTTTAACCCCGCACCTGCGGGCATGAAAATTTCCACCAAAAAAGAAAAAATATATTGGGACATTCCTTTACAAGTAGAAGTGCCGGCAAATAAGAACGATCTTGCTTTTTTTTCCATACCACAATTAGCTTCGCTCATTCTCAATAAAAAAATAAGTTCTGTTGACCTAACAAAATTTTTTATTGCCCGTTTAAAAAAATGGGGCGATACATTGGAATGTGTCATCAGCTTAACAGAAGAGCTAGCCATGAAACAAGCAAAGCAGGCTGATGATGAGTTAAAAACGGGCATTTATCGTGGCCCACTGCACGGCATACCTTACGGGTTAAAAGACTTATTCGCCGTAAAGGGATATAAAACTACTTGGGGTAGCACACCCTACAAAGACCAAGTATTGAATATGGATTCTTATGTGTATAAAAAATTAAAAGATGCCGGCGCTGTTTTATGCGCCAAGCTTTCTCTCGGTGCATTAGCATATAATAATAAATGGTTTGGCGGTGAAACAAAAAATCCGTGGAATTTGAAACAAGGTTCCAGTGGATCATCTGCTGGTTCAGCATCGGCAGTGGTAGCAGGATTGTTACCATTTGCTATTGGCACAGAAACATTGGGTTCAATCGTTTCACCCTCCACTCGTTGCGGAGCCACTGGTTTGCGGCCAACATTCGGCACAGTCAGCCGTTATGGTGCCATGGCTCTTTGCTGGAGTTTGGATAAAGTTGGTCCTATTTGCCGGAGTGCTGAAGACGCCTCCATTGTTTATGCCTTTATTCATGGCACAGATGGTAATGATCCTAGTGCTATCCGTCATACATTTAATTATACGGGCAAAGTTGATTTTTCAAAACTCCGTATTGCTTATGCAGAAAATTTTTTCACCCGATTGAATAAGGAAGCACCAGAATGGAAAGTGCTGGAAACCTATCGCTCCCTTGGGGCCAATGTGCAAGCCATAAATTTTCCTGACTCTGCTATGTACCCAGTTAATCTTGTTAGCATTATATTAAATGCAGAAAGTGCAGCAGCATTTGATGAGTTGACAAGAACCAACCGAGATGATTTAATTGAACGGCAGGACAAAGATTTTTGGCCTAACAGTTTCCGGGCTGGCAGAACTATTCCAGCGGTAGAATACATTAACGCCAACCGTTATCGTTCTATTCTTTGCAAAAAAATGAATGATTTTATGAAAAATTATGATGTGCTGATCGTTCCCTCTTTTTCGGGACGTCAATTAGCTATGACAAACCTTACCGGTCATCCAGTAGTTTGTATGCCCATTGGCTTTAATCAAACCGGTTCACCACTAAGTATCACTCTCATTGGCAATTTGTATGATGAAGCTACTATCTTAGCGGCAGCAAAAGCATTTCAAGATAAAACAGAGCATAATAAAAAACATCCGGAGAAGTTTATTAATTAACAATTAAGAATTAATAATGAAAAATTACCTTTTAGTATCGGTTGCACTTTTTCTATTGTCGTGCAATGCAAAGAAAAAAGCAGACTTGCTCGTTTTTAATGCTACCATTTATACAGTTGATTCCACTTTCTCTACGGCTGATGCAATGGCCATTGCAGATGGAAAAATTCTTGCCACTGGTAAAATGGCTGATTTGGAAAAAGAATATGATGCGAAAGAAAAATTAGATGCAGGTGGCAAATTCATTTATCCGGGTTTTATAGACGCACATGCACATTTTACAGGCTATGGATTGAGTTTACAAACTGTTAACCTGATGAGCACTACCAGTTGGGAAGAGGTGATTGAAAAAGTAAAACTATTTGCGGCTGAAAACAAAGAAGGTTGGATTACCGGTCGTGGATGGGATCAAAACGATTGGACAGAAAAAAACTTTCCAACTAATGAAAAACTGAATGAACTATTTCCGGATAGGCCGGTACTTTTGAGAAGAGTTGATGGGCATGCGGCCATTGCTAATCAAAATGCATTGGATTTAGCAGGAATAAAAGCAGGAGATACACTGACCGGCGGTGAAATAGATGAACAGGAAGGAACACTTACCGGATTATTAATTGATAATGCCGTTAAACTTGTTGCCGCAAAAGTTCCTGAATCAACAGATGAACAATTTAAAAAAGCATTGCAGGCCGCTGAGCAAAATTGTTTTGCAGTTGGCCTAACCACTATTGATGATTGTGGACTGGCTTTTAGTTCAGTTGACAGGATAAAAGCACTACAGGAAAAAGGCGATCTAAAAATGAGGCTATATGTAATGCTTAGTGACAATAAAAATAATTTTGATTATTTAGAAAAGACTGGCATTATAAAAACTGACAGGTTGAATGTGAGAAGTATTAAAGTATATGCAGATGGAGCCCTTGGTTCAAGAGGTGCCTGTTTGATGCACCCCTACACTGATAAGCCGGATTGGTCTGGTTTTTTGTTGAGTTCGCCTGCACATTTTGATTCAGTAGCCAATTATATTTCACAAAAAGGATGGCAGATGTGTACACATGCTATTGGCGACAGTGGCAACCGAACCATGCTTAATATCTATGCCAAATACTTAAAAGGCAAAAATGATCTGCGTTGGAGAATAGAACATGCACAAGTAGTAAATGAAAATGATTTTAATTTATTTGGTGCCAATTCAATTATTCCTTCGGTGCAGCCAACACATGCCACCAGCGACATGTATTGGGCCGGCGACAGAGTAGGCGCAGAAAGAGTAAAAGGTGCTTATGCTTATAAACAATTATTGCAACAAAACGGCTGGATACCATTGGGTACCGATTTTCCGGTGGAAGATATTTCTACTTTCAAAACATTTTATGCTGCTGCCATAAGAAAAGATGCGAAAGGATGGCCTGCTGATGGTTATCAAATGGAAAATGTATTGAGCCGTGAAGAAACATTAAGAGGCATGACCATCTGGGCAGCTAAATCCAACTTTGAAGTAAAAGAAAAAGGAAGTTTGGAAAAAGGAAAATTTGCTGATTTTATTATTCTGGATACAGACATCATGAAAGAAGTACCTGAAAAATTGTTGGCCGTAAAAGTG
>JANORJ010000176.1:0-1679 GCA_031415255.1 Chitinophagaceae bacterium
TTCAAAGTCACTTCCTTCCGTCATATCTGTCTGGTCAATTGTAAACGGGTCTATGCCGCTTATTTTTTTGAACCATAAAGCCATTGGTGTGTAATCACCAATCTTTTCTTCGGAAATATGGCCATAACCTGCATGAACTAATATTTTGGCGGATGGGTCTTTTTTAATAACAATATAAATGTTTTCTGCTTGCATAGAATCTCGTTGTGAAGCAGTATGTTCTGCAGCAGTAGTGTCTTCGTAAGAAATTAGTTTATAACCTAACTGCAATGCTTTTCTCGCCAACTCTCCGGCCACTGGTTCATACGTATAATAACCAGTAAACACATTTATCGAGTCGAGGCATTTGTTAGCGTAGTTATTAAACGCTTCCATTGCTAGATAGCGATAACCTTCTTTATATAAATCTTCCAACAGGCTGTAAGTAAAAGCCCGGTGTACCGGTTTGGCATGCGATTCATTTATCATTATCACCTTGTAGTGTGATGCATTGCTGATAATAGAAGCTTTGGCAGGTACATATTGAATATTTTTCAATTTATTCATTGTATCTGCTATCAATGCGATGGCATCGGCAGACATAGAATCAAAACTTTTTTCATTATACTTTGTTGCCATGCTGTAATCACCCGCAAATGAAAGTAATTGACTAAAGTTATCATAGAAGCTCTTCTCCCCCATCGCCTTTTTAAATTTGCTCTCCCAACCAATGGCTTGGTACAAAGGATACAGGTAATGAATTTCTGCTCCCAACCTGTTTGTTAAATACTTCAGCGACGAATCGTATTTACTAGCGGCTTGAATATTGGTGTATTTACGAACCTGCTCAAAAGGCAAATAAGTTTGTGCGAAAGAAGATAAGAATGCAGGGACAATAAAAGCGGTAAGTAAATATTTTTTCATGCTGGAAATTGGCAGCAATGATAAGCTGTATCCTGTTAGTGAAAACCTAAAGTTGTTTTGCCAGTTCCGCCATCAAATCTTTCACTCCTTCTGTGGCCGGTTTTTCAATCAGCATCAGGTTTTTCATAGGCGATGTGTAGGGAATTTTTTTATCAACAATATACTTAGGTACATCCATCGCCACATAGTTGATAAGCCCAGCAGCAGGGTAAACTACTAACGAAGTGCCAACAACAACAAATATATCAGCAGCAAAAACAATGGGAACGGCTTCTTCCATTTTCGGTACTGGTTCTTCAAACCAAACTATATATGGCCGCAGTTGTGCACCATCTTTAGCTACATCTCCCAGTTTTATATCTCCCCGTATTTCTGAAATGATTGCATCATCCCAATCACTACGCATTTTAAAGATTTCTCCATGCAAGTGCAATACATAGCTTGAACCAGCCCTTTCATGCAGGTCGTCAATGTTTTGTGTGATGATAGTAACATCAAACTCTTTTTCTAATTCCGCCAATCCGTAATGCGCCGCATTGGGTTGTGCATCTGCTACGTTCTTTCTTCTGGCATTATAAAAATCAAGTACCAATTGCGGATTCTTTCTCCAGCCTCTCGGTGTGGCTACTTCTGTCACTTCATATCCTTCCCACAGGCCATCGCTGTCACGAAAAGTTTTTAGTCCGCTTTCGGCACTAATGCCTGCTCCGGTGAGAACGACTAATTTCTTTTTTGCCATATCCAAATGTAAAAAGAATTAGATTATCAGGCTTGTT
>JANORJ010000177.1:0-9093 GCA_031415255.1 Chitinophagaceae bacterium
AATAACAGCGGTGGCATTACTGTCAATCGGATATATCTTTGTTTTAAAATCATCAGCCGTTACGTTGCCAAATTTTATTTTCAGCTTATCCTGCCCGATTGTTGACGAAACAGTAATAAAAGAAAATAAAAAGCCAAAAAGTAGTTTTTGTATCATTTGGTTCTTTGTGCGGTAAAATACTATATTCAATTTTACATAAAAAAAAGCAAACTTGCTGTATCTAAATCAAATAAATCAACACCTTCGCTTTAAAAGACAATAACTGACCGTGAATCCGTTGCAAGAACATACTGCATTTATTAAAAAAACAGCCATTCGCCTAGGTTTCAACTATTGCGGCATTGCCCGTGCACAACGGCTAGATGATGATGCTGCACGGCTAGAGCAGTGGTTGCAAAAAGGAATGCACGGTAGTATGCAATACATGGAAAAAAATTTTGACCTACGGATTGACCCAGCTAAACTGGTGCCGGGTGCCAAATCTGTTATCACTTTATTAAAAAACTATTATCCTTCCCAACAACAACATACTGATGCGCCGAAGATTTCTAAATATGCTTTTGGAAAAGATTATCATGAAGTGATTAGAGAACAGCTAACTGAGCTGATTGAATTAATTAAAGAAACCGTTGGAGAAATTAATGGCCGTGGCTTTGTGGATAGTGCCCCTGTGCTGGAACGAAGTTGGGCGCAGCGAAGCGGACTGGGCTGGATGGGCAAAAACGGAAACCTGATTACCAAGGAAAGTGGTTCGTTTTATTTTATCGCCACCTTAATTACTGATCTGCCATTGCATTATGATGATCCTTTTGTAAAAGATTTTTGTGGCACCTGCACCAAATGTATAGATGCCTGTCCTACTGATGCTATTCTACCCAACAAAGTAGTGGATGGTAGCAAGTGCATTTCTTATTTTACTATCGAACTAAAAGAAATGCTGATACCGGGTGAAATGAAAGGAAAGTTTGATGACTGGATGTTTGGTTGCGACACCTGTCAGGATGTTTGTCCCTGGAATCGTTTTAGCAAAGTGAATAATGAAATTAATTTCACACCTGTTCCTGAAGTTTTAAATCTTTCCACAAAAGAATGGGAAATGATGACAGAAGAAAGTTTCAAGAAAGTTTTTAAAGACTCTCCATTGCGCCGTTCTAAGTTTAAAGGCATTCAGCGGAACCTGAAATTCTTACACCCGGATTAAAACATCCAGCCAACTTTTAACGACAAGCGTCGAAGCCTGTAATCATATCTTTCTGTAGCAACAGGACAGGGTGGAATGAGACAAGGATTGGTATATTCTGTTTCGTTGATAAGATGCTTAAAACTATATCCAAAATTCAGCAACACATTATTGCTATTTTTTTTGAAACCAAATTTGTAGCCAAGGCCTCCGGCCCAGTAAAGCGATGAAGAATATTTACCTGGGTTATCAAAATAATAAAGATCATTTCTTACCCAGGGAAAATTGATACCCACATCACCATTAAAATAAAGAGGGAGTTTGCCAGTAGGCAAAAATTTAGACACGGAAACAAACAATGGAATGCTTCGTTGGAAATAATAATCTATGCCTGTTCCTACTCCGGCAAACCATGTTTTGTATCTAAACCCATTAATGGTTTGTAATTGCAAGCCGGTGCCGGATTCTCCTTCTGTAATGCCTGCATAATTTTGAGAGCCGAATTTCCAATCCTTCTTTTGAGCAAAAAGAGATGAACAACCGCAAAATAGGACAAGCACCAAAACAATTTTTTTTGCTTTCATAGTCTTCAATTTACTTGTTCACAGAAATTTTGCTTTTAAAATCAAGTGTGGCTGGCGATGAATAGCTGTATTGATACAAACCATCTTTTGCCACCACCAACAGATTACCATTATAAGCAATAGCATCATAGGTCTCAATATTTGAAATATGCTTTTTCAATATGATAGCCGTAGGATCAGAAGTTTCATACATTTTTAAGCCGTCTTTTCCATCGCAGATAAATAACAGATTATTGTCTTTAGTAAGTCCATGCGGGTTAGTCATTGGATAAGTTTTAGTAAGGACAGGTGCATTCATATTATTGATGTTTACCACATCCAGTTGATTTGTACTTCCTGCACATGCTGTTCCGTTCCTAAGCGTTACATATGCATAATTGCCGTCGGCTATCACAGGGTCACATCTTCTTGCATGGGTAAATTGGCCTTGTGCCACTGGTGTTGCTGGATTTGAGATGTCATAAATAAACATCCCGGTCATAGAGCCAATGAAAAGTTTATTGCTAAAAGGATAAATGGTTTCAATAGCCGAGCCAACTGATTGTGTAGTGGTGCGTACAGGATTGGTTGCAGTGGCAATATTGAATGAAATAAGATTACTGTTGTTTACTGCATACAAATATTCATTTACGATTGAAAAACGAGCCATGGAACCGGCAATACCTACTGTAGCACCAGTACTGCTTCTGATAGGACCACCGCCTTGAAAACTGGAAAGAGCCATCATATCATACTCACATCTTCTACAGTATGTGTTTATATCCACTGTAGTATCCTTTTTTATCCAGTCAACAATTATTTTGTTACTATCAGAAACAAAGCCATTAGTGTATTGTCTTTGTGGGAATACATTATTAATATGTTTTACAAAACTTGCTTGCAAAGGATTGGTAATATCCACCACTACCATGTCTCCGTACAAATCAGCATACATCGTATTTCCTTTTACAGCAATGTCAAGGTTACCAGGAATATTAATGAAGGCTTTTACTACCGGGCTCGCAGGATTTGAGTTGTCGATGATGTGTACACCCTTGTCTACTTCGTTTAGGAAAATATAGTTACTATACATAAATATTTTTCCGGGAGATTCAACAGATCTTGATGCATTACTTTTTATATTGGCATACACTTCAGCTTTTTCCTTGTACACCGGTGTCAGGATAGTATAAGTTTTTGTCAACTTATCTTTCAAACATCCCTGCAGAATGAAACAAAGTGTAAATGGCAGTAGTAATGATATAATCTTTTTCATAAGCGTTTTTTAAAGTTGACAACAGCCTGTTGAAAACCGTTGCATAATTATTTTTTATTCATTAAAAACCTGATCCGAATACCATAATTGGTAAAATGGAGTGTGTCTGAATTTTTTAACACAGGGGTCAGGTTATAAGAAACAAATGGATTTACCTGTATCCGTTTTGAAACCGGTATCGAAAAGCCGGTAGAAAAGGCCAGTTGATTTTTTACCAGAAAACTATTGTCTTTATAATACCCTTGCAAGTTCCTGTCGTAGTGCAACATATTGGAGCCAAGCATCCTGTTATAACGTAACTCATTCTCCCAGTATATATTTATTCTTTTACCAGGAATAATTCGCCACGAAAGATTGGATGACAGGCTGATAAAATGAAATCCGTTTGTATAAGAAGAGTTGCCTTGTCTGTAAAAATTACCGACTGTTAAATTCCGAGAATAAAAATTGTTTACCAGCCTGGCACTATCTACCTTGCTGCCAACATTTATTTTGGTTGATAAAAATGAATAGCCGAGTCCAACATTAAAATCCAATTTTTTAGAAACCGCTTTCTTAAAATATACACCAGCAGCCCAAGAAAAGGAGGGACGTACCCATGAAGAAGAATAGCTAAAAAGACTAGAAGGTGGTGATTGCAATGTTAAAGCTTCAGCATATAAACTCTTCTGGGCAAAACTAAAGCCGTTTCCAATGCTAGAGCGGCCAATCGAAAAGTTGAGTCCCCAATCCCATTTCTTTGTTTTTATATCTGTTGGCTTGGTTCGTTGTTCATTAGTATTGTCTGGGATGTTTGCAACAGGTACAGGCTGGTGATTCATTTGCGGTGTCTCTTGATTTGATTCAATAGCAATAACAGTAGTTGTAGCTGAATCTGTTACAAGTGCTAAAGGTTCATTTTTCTTTGAAGGAACAGTATTGGCAATAAGCGGCTGTTCATTCTGGCTGCTTACTTTTTTATCAGTAGTTACAATATCATTATTATTACCCTGTTTATTATTCGTCATTTTTTCTACCGTTGTCATTCCAGTTGCATTTTTTTGTTTGATTGGTTTCAAATTGATTACCGTTTTATCAGGAGTGATTTTTATTTCATCGCTATTATCCTTTACTATTACAGTTGTATTCTTACTTATGTCGATATCTGTATTGTTAATACTGTTTGAATTATTTACCGTTTCGGGTATCATTGTTTTTTCAAGAGATGATTGAGTTGGAGTATTAGTTTTTTTACTACCGGCGACTATTGTTTCATCTTTTCCTTTTTTATTTGTTAGAAAGATACCAGTAGCTATTCCTCCTGCTGCTAAGAGGAAAAACAACGGCCACCAGACAATAAATCTCCGCTTCTTTTCTTTACGGATACGGCGTTCTACTTCTGTCCATACATCTGCTGACGGACGGAGATTGAAGTCTCCCATTTTTTGTTGTACCCGTTTCTCAAATTCATTTTCCCGCATAGTTCTCATTTTTTGTTTCCAAAGAATTTTTATCGATCCAGCTGATGAGCAAAGCTCTTGCCCTGGCATACTGCGAACGAGATGTTCCATCGCTAATGCCCAACAGCTCTCCTATTTCCACATGAGTGTATCCTTCCACCGCATACATATTAAAAATGGTTTGATAGCCTTGCGGCAGTTGGCGTATCAAGTCGGCCAGTTCTTTTGCTTGCAGTTTGATAGCAGGATTATCATCTGCCACTGGGTGAAGCGGCTGCTCTTTGAAATACATTTCATCCCTGTATTTTCGATTTTTTTTCAGAAAATTCAGTGCGGTATTCACCATTATGCGATGAATCCAGGCACCCAGTTCACCTTCAAACTTATACTGGTGCATCCCTAAAAAAACTTTTACAAACCCATCCTGCAACACATCTTCAGCATCCTTTAGTGATTTGGTATAGCGATAGCAAACGCCAAGCATGGTTTTGGCAAACTGCTCATATAACTTTCGTTGCGCCTCCGGTTTTCCCTTCAGGCAGTCTTTTACCAATTGGTGTTCGTCCATACTCACTTCAAGTAGCCTGACAACGGGTAACTATCAATCGTTGCACCGGGCTAACATCTTATTTGAGGAGAGAAAATTTGAAATCGGTGTCTTTTTTACATAGTGAAGACTTTTCGTGAACGTTGTCCACACTATAGCAGGATAGAAGGAAGGATAATCTGTATTGAGAATCTTTTATTTTTCAGTTTAGTTTTTGCCAAAAGAATATTCGAACGCAGCAAGGTTAATGTCGTTCCCAGTTCGACTGAAATTATTTTATATCAGCTTTGAGGGTTGATAGCTATGCGGATGCGCATCAATTCCCATTCTATAATCATACCGTTATCAGCATCAAACCGTATTGTAAATTGTTCAATTGGTTCGCTAAGTTTTTTAACAGGGAAAGTGGCTGTGGCTACATTCTTATCCTTATTCTTTTCATAACTGAAAGCCCCCCATTGACCCAACACGGAATTTAAGATGATTGTCCACTCATTCTCTTTTACCAATGCAAACATGGTATAAGTTCCGGCAGGCACAACAGCATCACCAATTTTTGTATTCTTGCCCAGCGTAATGGTAGTTGCCTCATCAGAACCAAGCCTCCATACTTTTTCAAATTTTACCAGCTCACCAAAAATGACCCTACCATGCATAGAAGGACGACCGTAGGTAACTGTTACATCTGTTATGCTTACTGTATCATGAGGGCTTTTTCGGTTTTGTGCAAAACCTGTGGTGGCAATCAGCACGGCCAGTATCAATAATATCTTTTTCATAAATATATTTTCACTAAAGATAGTTTGTTTGGAATAAAGATATCGCTACTGCAAAGATTGCTTTTCCACACTAAATAATCAAGCCCATCCCCTTTGCATCTACTAACACAAGCTGGCGTTTCCTTTTAACTATTGTATTCACATTCAAAAATAACAGACAACTGTTTAGCGGAAACCGGATGGAGCATTTCGGTAATTTTTATGTTACTATATCCCGATTCGCTGAGTAGTGCCAACCAGTCTTCCAGTGTTCTGAAATACCATTGATACGGCAAAGTGAATTGTTCGCCCAACCCATCCCAACTTCCCTCCTTCCACCCGGTTGTGTAGTCATCAAAAAATTTTCGGCTGTGCGGATGCAGCGTTTGTATAAATAATTTTCCGCCCGGCACAAGGTAGCGGGGTAATGCCGCCAGCAGGTTTGCGGTTGATTCTTTTGCTATCAATGCAAAATTGATAACGATAGCATCAAACAATTTTGAAAATATAATTTTCCCATCTGCAATATCTTCATACGATGCTATCTTGAAATCACCAATTACCTTATCTTTTGCCCTAGCTATCAATTCAGGAATAACATCTATTCCCGATATATCAATTCCTTTTTCAAACAACTCTTTTGCCAGCCAGCCTTCGCCACAGCCCACATCCAATACGGATGCAGGATTGCTGCTGCATACAATATCAACAATAGCTTTGTTAGTAATTAATTTTCTTGATTCAATACCATTGCAATCTATAACTTCAATCCAATTAGCAGCATTGGCAGCCCAGGATGCGATTATTTTTTTTTCATTGTCCATAATTGAAAATGAAAAGGCTACTTTCTAGAAGCAGCCTTTTCTGTTTATTCTTTTAATATCAATTTAAATAGTTGGGTCGGTTGGTGTGTTAGGATTTGTTAACCGCTCCTGATCGGGATATGGATAAAAATTTCTTGTTCTTTCAAAACTTACTGGAACAGGATTTACATTTACTGGAGGTGCAGGCCTTGAAAATCTTCTGCAATCTTCTAGCTTTACACCACTTAAAAATAATTCAGCACAACGCTGACGGTAAATTTCTACTAACAAGTCAGTAGTTGTAACTAATCCGGTATAAGCTGGCAGGTTAGCATGTACGCCAAAAGCATCGCCTGAGCTTTGCTGACGTACTGCATTAATTTCTATTACAGCGTTAGCCAATATGCCCCCAGATCTTACAATTGCTTCTGCTTTTATCAATCGCATTTCGTCTGGCAAATAAACAGGGATAGGAGAATTATTAGCCTGCGCAAATCCTCTGACAGTTCTAAGGTTTTCACCAGCCACCACTACTACAGCACCCTGAAGATAAAAAGCTAATCTTCCATCTCCAGCTTCAAACAAACCGGCAGGTAAACCAAAATTATCTCTCGGTGAATAGTTGTTAGCAACACGAAGTTGCGTAAACACTGGGTTGATAGATTGTGCTCCGTCATATACAAATTGAGAAGCAGAAGACAACGGAACAAGATCAGCAGCTGCTATTGCTGGTGCATATTTACCTGCCATCATATTATATCTCGCTTTATAGGCGTTGATACAATTAGCAAGATTAAAACTAGTGCCAAGTACCCGGGTATTAAATTCGGTGGATGGCGGAGTTGTTGATATTAATGTAGTAGCCTGGTTCAATAAATTAATAGCTTCTTCCAATGCTAACTGGCGGGTGGTAAAAGTAGTCTGGCCATTTTTACTTGTTTGTAATGGCACTTGCTCAAATGCAGTAGCCAATCCACCTAAGGCCATTGCTTTAAATAAATAGGCATGGGCAACTACTCCGCTGCGCAATGAATTATCTGTTGCCAGCACAGATGGTGAGTTAGCAATTAAGTCTTCAGCCATTGCCATTACACGAAGCATACGGCTCCATACTGTAAGTATATTGCCATTGAATGTTGGAAGTGCTGATCCACCAGCTTCCAGTTCAATAATGTTTGTAAAAGTGGTGATGCCTTTAACTTCCCGGCTGGTAGTACCCGGCGAAACTACCAATGCTTCCAAAGCTGAAGTGGAATATAATTGCTTGACACCGATACTTAGGTTTATTAATCCTTCCCTTGTTTTTAATATATCTCCATCATTGGGGTTGTTGGGATTAGGCAAGTCCAGTTTACAGCTACACATTATAAGTGTAAGGGCTACCAGTATTTTATAGTTTATTACTTTTTTCATGATAATAAGTTCTTAGAATTTAAAAATTAATATTGATACCAAACATGATTACTCTTGGTAAAGGCACCTCCACAAAGTCGAAGCCCCTTACTGCATTATCCTGACCGGCTGCATTAACCTCAGGATCATAACCGCTGTACTTATCAATAGAAAGTAAATTTCTTCCAGTTAAACTAAATCTTAATGGATTTCCTTTCAGGAATTTTGGATTCACGGTATAGGAAAGAGAAGCCTCTCTTAGTTTTATAAAAGAGCCGTCTTCAATCCAATTTTCAAAAATGCCGAATAAAGCAGCACTGGTTCCTTTTGGCACTTTACCCGTTAATTCAGCCTCATATCCTTTTAATCCTCCGTATAAATCACGGTCGCCCACACGTTTAGTAAAGTTGAACACATCAAAATCCTGCATGGCATCCCATTGCATTCTAAAATTTAGTTTCTTATAGGTTACATCATTCGTCCAGGAAATAACATGCTTTGGATTGGGATCCCCAATAACTTTTACCAGAGTGGCTCCAGATGGCTGTCCACCCGCATCGCGGCCAATAGTATAATTTCCATTTGCCAATTGCACCCCTCTTTCCCTTTGTGGCAAACCAGCAGCAGATAATAATAAAGAGCCGTCAGTTTTCCTTGCAAAAAACCCACTGTAATAGGCGCCTAATCCATAACCATTAACTGCAGCTACCTGACCAAACCCACCAGCAAATGGCAACACACCATTTCCTTCAACACCATTCACTACGTTTTTATTATTTAAATAAGAAAGGCTAGATACCCAGTTAAAATTCTTTTTATCAATCACTACACCACGAATAAGAAATTCAAAACCTTTATTCGTCATGGTACCAATATTTTTTAACTGTGAGTTAAACCCGGTAGTTGGTGCCAGTGTTCTGTTAAGTATTAAATCCTGAATGTCTTTATTGAAATAACTGAATTCTATACTTATCCTGTCACGGAATAAACTCATATCAAAACCAACTTCTGTTTCTCTTTGTCTTTCAGGCTTTACCCCGGTATTTCCAAGCAGCGTAGAAGGCACATACCCGATTTGTCCTCCGTATAATGCAGCAAAATAATTAGTAAACCTATCATACAAACCAATACCGGT
>JANORJ010000178.1:0-4005 GCA_031415255.1 Chitinophagaceae bacterium
TCTTACTGATGTAACAATAAATTACGACCGCCCCGGTGTAAAAGGCCGTGAAGGGAAAATATGGGGGCAATTAGTACATGTTGGTTTTATAGACCAGCAGTTTGGTTCTTCTAAAGCTGCGCCATGGCGAGCCGGCGCCAATGAGAATACCACCATTAAATTTTCTACTGATGTAAAAATTGAAGGCCAGTCTTTATCTGCTGGTAAGTATGGGTTCTTTATTGCCTATGGAACCGACGAATGCACATTGATATTTACAAAAAATAGTTCCTCTTGGGGAAGTTACTATTATGATATGCAGGAAGATGCGCTGCGGGTAAAAGTAAAACCACAGGCTTTGGATAAAACGGTGGAGTGGTTGAAATATGAATTTATGAATGAAACAGAAAACAGTGCTGTTGTTGCTTTGCAATGGGAAAAATTATCTATCCCTTTTAAAATAGAAGTGGACTATGCAAAAGATCAAGTTGAATCATTTCGCCGGGAGTTGAGAACTGAAAATGGTTTCATCTGGCAAAGCTGGGATCAGGCGGCACAATGGTGTGTGCAACATAACACTAATCTTGAACAGGCTTTAGCTTGGACAGATTCTGCCAGCGGCCCAAATTTTGGCGGGGATAAAAGTTTTCAAGCATGGAGTACCAGAGCACAGGTGTTGCAGAAATTGGGAAGAGATGCTGATGCAGCGGCTGTTATGCAAAAGGCATTGCCATTGGGAAGCATGAACGATGTTCACCAATATGGCCGTCAACTGCTGGGCATGAAGTTGAGTAAAATGGCCTTTGATGTTTTCAAAACAAATTTTGATAAATACCCAAAAGAGTTTACCACCCTGATGGGAATGATGAGGGGATACTCTGCCATTGGTGATTATAAAAATGCATTAAAGTATGCCAATCTTGCATTACCAATAGCACCTACACAACAAAAAACAGCTTTGCAAGGCATGATTGATAAACTGAAAGAAGGAAAAGATGTGAATTGATTATTGCAAAAAATAACCAAACAAAAAAGAGACTGTCTCAAATAGATTTTGAGACAGCCTCTTTAATTTATTTTCTGAAACTAGAATTGAATTGTCTACCGAACATTAAATAAATAAAAAACTATTATTAAAAGCCTTTAGTCTCACATCCCAGTAATTCACAAAGTTTGGCCTCTAATGCAGGACCCCGAAGGTTTTTGGCGACTATCTTTCCGGCTGGATCCACTAAAATGTTTTGTGGAATACCTTTTATATTATAGAGTAAGGCAACAGAGTTATTCCAAAATTGCAGGTCGCTTACATGTGTCCAAGTAAGGCTGTCTTCATGTATGGCATTTACCCATTTTTCTTTCTGTCCCGGCCTGTCTAATGACACTCCCAGCACTGTAAAGTTTTTAGGACTGAATTTTTTATAATTCTCTACTACATTAGGATTCTCTGCCCGGCAAGGGCCGCACCAACTTGCCCAAAAATCAACCAGTACATACTTACCACGAAAAGACGAAAGGGAAACCGCTGCGCCAGTTGTATCGGGTTGCGAAAATTCCAATGCATCAGTACCCACTGCACCTACTTTACTTTCCTTAATAAATTCTTTTAACTGATTTCCTGCTTCCGTTTGCTTTACTTTTTCATCCAATGAATTAAACCTGTTTTCCAACATCACAATATCTTCATTAAAAGAATATGTAACGTTCAGGATAAAAGGAACGACAATTGATTTGGGTTTATCTTTTACAAACTTATCAATAGCCGTTTGCAAACCTGCCTGGGCATTATTATAAGTTACCGTTAATTTATCCCGGTCTGCACCCGGCATGGTAGTATTAATTGTATTAGCCAATGAGCTTAACTGCTGTGCCATGGGCAAAAAGCTTTTTACAAAAGCATCAAAGTCATTGTGTGATGCTGAACCTTCTATCTTGTACACAGGTGGCTGCACTTTTTTCCCTTTAAAAGAAATGAAGGCATTTTCCACATATACTTCGATCGCCTTTTCACCACCGGGAATAAGAAAGCAAAGCACTGGCTCCTTCACTGTTCCTTTCAGCACAAACTTACCTTTCAGCAACTTTGCTTTTGCCATTTCTACATTCTCACCATTTTTATACAACAGAATTTCTGTCCCATCAGCAAAGCCTTCCAGTTTTCCTTCAATGGTAAATCCTTTAGGGGTTACCTGGGCCATTATGGCCAGTGGAGATAACAATAAAATCAAGAGCATTCTTTTCATACTTAACCAAAATTAATTTTCAGAAACAATAGATAATTAGTCAAATCAATATACAAATTTATACAATCCTGCCGGATGACAAAACACTATGCGCCTAATATTGATGAAAGGAAGTTTTTTGTGGCTGTATTAACATCTGCACTGTTTTCCAACGCTTTAATATAAGCACTACCGATGATACCGCCGGCAGCCAGCTGACAAACGGCATCAAAAGAGGCTTTATCTTTTATTCCGAACCCAACTAGTATGGGATTTTGAAGCTTTAAGTTTTTAAGCTTTCTCAAATATTCTGTGGGATTGGCTGTTTTCTTATCACTACCTGTAGTAGATGAAGAAGATACTGCATATAAAAAACCAGTACTAAGACTATCCAATTTCTTTATCCGCTCTTCCGATGTTTCGGGTGTTACCAAAAAAATAAAATCAAGGTTATATTTTTTAATGATAGCTCCGTACTCTGTTTCAAATTCGTATTCGGGTAAATCAGGTAGAATTAATCCATCAATACCAACCGCGGCAGCATCAGCACAAAATTTTTCAAAGCCGTATTGCAACACTGGATTCATGTAACCCATTAATATCACCGGAATTGAAATTTCTTTTCGAAAATCTTTTAACTGTTCAAATAATTTGGCGATCGTCATTCCATTTGCTAATGCAATGCTGCCGCTTTGTTGAATGACAGGGCCATCTGCTAATGGGTCGCTGTAGGGCATGCCGAGTTCGATAATGTTGACACCGTTTTCTTGCAAAGCTTTCATTATTTCTATTGTGCTTTCGAATTTCGGATAGCCTGCGGTGCAATAGACGTTTAATACGTTATTTCCTTTTTTTTCAAAAAGTTGATTAATTCTGCTCATATTTTTTTGAACCACGGAGACACGAAGTACACAGGGATACACAGAGAAAACGCTGTATTTCTCCCCGCCTCTGCGCCTCTGCGGTAAATTATTTCATTTGATTCATATACGTTGCCAAATCTTTATCTCCTCTCCCACTCAAACAAATCACCACCACATCTTCTTTTTTAAATTTCATTTGTTTCAATGCTGCTAAAGCATGTCCGGTTTCCAATGCCGGAATAATTCCTTCCAGTTTTGCCAATTCAAAAGATGCTGCTAATGCTTCCTCATCCGTTGCACTTAAAAATGTCGCTCTACCACTTTTAAATAAATGTGCATGCAAAGGACCTATACCCGGATAATCAAGACCAGCAGAAATGCTATGCGGTTCTACTACTTGTCCATCTTCTGTTTGCATCAGCAAACTTTTACTGCCATGCAAAATACCGGGCTTACCTAATGCAGTAGTAGCCGCACTCATGCCGCTATCCACTCCATGACCAGCCGCTTCCACTGCAATCAACTGCACACTCAACTCATCTAAGAAATGATAAAATGCTCCAGCTGCATTACTGCCGCCACCCACACAAGCCATTACATGAGTTGGTAATTCACTACCGGTCTTTTCCAATAATTGTTTCCGCATCTCTTCGCTTATCACACTTTGAAATCTCGCCACCATATCCGGGTAAGGATGCGGCCCCACCACACTGCCAATTATATAATGCGTATCATCCGGATGATTTATCCAATCCCTTATCGCTTCATTCGTTGCATCTTTCAATGTTTTGCTGCCGCTGGTGGCCGGTATCACCGTTGCACCCAGCATTTTCATTCTCGCCACATTCGGTGCCTGCCGTTCAATATCTTTTTCGCCCATGTACACAATGCATTCCACCCCTTTCAATGCACACACCGTAGCCGTTGCCACTCCATGCTGACCG
>JANORJ010000179.1:0-6351 GCA_031415255.1 Chitinophagaceae bacterium
ACCCCAGAGTTTGCTGTTGCCTCATTAGATGCGTTGGTGAAAGTAGGTTGTAATATAGTAGGCGTAATTACCGCCCCTGACAAGCCGAGTGGAAGAGGAATGCAATTGCAACAAAGTGCGGTAAAAAAATATGCAGTTGAAAACAATCTGAAAGTAATCCAACCAGAAAAATTAAAGAACCCTTCATTTTTAGCAGAATTAAAATCTTTAAACGCCGACCTCCAAATTGTAGTTGCCTTTAGAATGTTACCAGAATTAGTTTGGAATATGCCACCAATGGGATCTGTAAATCTTCATGGCTCATTGTTACCGCAGTACCGTGGCGCAGCTCCTATCAATTGGGCGGTAATTAACGGAGAAAAAGAAACCGGCGTTACTACTTTTAAATTGAAACATGAAATAGATACTGGTGATATTTTATTACAGGAAAGTTTTCCGATTAATGAAAATGATACAGCTGGTGATGTGCATGATAAAATGAAAGAGATTGGTGCAGCAATGTTGGTGAAAACGGTGAAGGGCTTGGCGGACGAAAGTTTGAAAGAAACCCCTCAATCGTTAGTCGTGAATCATGAATCGTCAGAAACTGACTCACGACTAACGACTCAGGACTCCCAACTTCTCAAACATGCACCAAAAATAAATACCGACACTTGTAAAATAAACTGGGGTCTACCTGTTGAAAATGTATTTAATCATATTAGAGGACTTAGCCCCTATCCTGCTGCTTTTACCCTGATGAATGAAAAGATGCTAAAAGTTTATAAAGGAAAAAAGGAAGCAACAGTTCCCACACATACTGAAGGCGAATATGAAACCGATGGAAAAACGTTTTTAAAATTTGCCTGTACTAATGGCTACCTGCATTTACTGGAAATACAAATGGAAGGGAAAAAGAAAATGACTATCGAAGAATTTCTTCGTGGGTTCAGGTTCAATTAGTAATTGGTGTCGGGACGCTGATAGCGGCCTGAAACATTTTGAATTTTAGTAACTCACCTTCATAATAAATTTATCCTGTTCTGTAATACCCAGCACAGAAGCGGCTGCATTGCTGATGCGAATGTTAAGACCTTCATTCTGACGGATTCCACTCATTTCACCCAACACTTTGGCAAAAATGGCTTTATTATTAGTAGGGTTTATCACTTTTATAATAGTTCCTGACGGCACCCGGTCAATCATCAGGTAATATTTTCCATCCTGCCAGCCGCTGGCAGTTTTAAAAATGCCAGCAGTAACAGTTTCGTTTTTTGAAACCGGGTTTGTTTTAATCTGCTGCGCAAAATGATTTTTAAAATAACCTTCTCCTGATTCTACAGGCTTCACTACTTCTTTTATTACAACTGGTTCTGGTTTCTTTTTCTCTTCTTTTTTCTCTGCCTTTATTTCCGCCTCAGCTTCCTTTTCTTCTGATTTCTTTTCGTCTTTTGTCAGTACAGGTTCAGTAACAACAGGTTTTTCTTCTACTTTTTCTACTGTTGCAACGACAGGTTTTGTTGAAACAGTTAGAGTAACTGCAGGCATCCCCTTGCTCTGCAACAAACCAATGATAAGCTTTCTACCTTCTTTTACTTCATCGTTCGCAAGATTATTCCAGGAACGTAAATCAGATAAAAGCACCTTGTTATTTTTATTACTGACTGTCATCAATCCTTCTTTGTCATCAACTTTGTAATAAACCGGAGTGCCTTTATTTCCTTTTTGTGTAAAATTTGTATCCGTAAGTGGAATGCGGATTTTCTGATCTACTTGTAAGCCTTTAGCTATATCAAGTTTATTGTAAGCGGCGAGGTATTTTGGACTTACGTTATAGGTGCGGCTGATGGCATAAAAACTTTCCTTTGGCGCTACTTTATGTTCCAGGTACAAACCTTTATCACTGCTCTTCACCATCAAATCTCCTTTTTGTGCAGATACAAGGTGAGCAGCAAAAATTAATGTCAAAAATAGGAAGGCAAATTTTTTCATTCCAATACAATTTGGCTGCAAAGATGTGGTTTTTTTACTTTTTTCAGCTGTTTAAATCTCTTTTAATATCCTCAGTTCCTTTGGGTAATAATTATTTACCCGGTTTGGCAGAGCATTTATCCAGCCAAGTGGACGGCCTGAATACGTAACGAGTTGCCAGCCTTTAATTTTAATTTCTACGGGCAAGTCTTTTCGTTGCAGGTATTGAATAGCCTGCGCAAGATTTAATTCGGTGCTGTTTACAGAATCTACAAACAAATTGCTCATAGCCAATGCATGGTCAGGTACTAATTTATCTCGCATCAACTCTCCTGCTACTACGCCGGAGTAAATGACACGAAGTTGTTCCAACAGAAAACTAAAATCTTTTACCAGCTGTTCTTGCCAGGCATACACAGTATTGATATGCTTAATAAAATGCAGGCCATCTTTTTTCACCCACCGCTCCACCATCTCCATTTCTTTATTGGTTACCGGCTCCGGTTTCTTTTTATATCGGAATACATCATCATCTTCACCTTCTTTCTTTTCAAAACAGGCAATGAAAAATCCTTCCCCTTTTACTTTATCCGGCCAGAAACGGTAGCCATATGCGCCACTATTACTTTGCACAGGTATAATTCCAGAGGATGGCACTACTGTCAACTGACAACTGACAACCGACAACTGTTTCATCATCCAATCCATTATTTCTTCATCTTCTTCCTTCGAATAAGAACAGGTGGAATAAATCAATATTCCATTCTTTTTTAATGCAGGCCATACATCCGCTAAAATCCGTTGCTGACGTTGCGAACATAGTTGCACATTATTTTCACTCCATTCTTCAATAGCAGATGCATCACGACGAAAAAGACCGCTGCCACTGCAAGGTGCATCCACTACAATTACATCAAAATAATTTTCCAGTTTGGAAAAATCCTTGGGGTCGTTATTTGTCACCATCACATTTTCGCATCCCCATTTAATGATATTATCTTTCAATACATTGGCTCTTGAACGAATGACTTCATTACTCACTAGCAAACTATCTTTTGAAATCAACGATTGTATATGTGTTGACTTGCCACCCGGCGCAGCACATAAGTCAAGCACCTTTAATGGTTTTGATAAATCCACTGTTTGTTTTAATGCCTGTTCTAAAAACATACTACTGGCTTCCTGCACATAATAAATACCTGCATGAAAGAGTGGGTCGAAGGTGAAGGAAGGACGGGAGTTTAAGTAATAACCGTAATCTGTCCAGGGAATAATTGAGTGAATAGTCAATGGCGAATAATGAACAGGATCGTTTATTGACCATTGACCATTCACTATTGACGACTTTGCGGGATTAAAACGAATCGAAGTTATCTGTTCACCGGATGTATGTATTTTTTCAAAGGCTCCTTTGTTAAACCCTTTTACAGACACCAGCGAATCCAATAACGGTTTGGGCAGTTGCATTAAACAAATACGTTGAACTACGGAATGAAAAGAATTTTAAAAAGCTTTTTTTACAATAATACTAGTAGCTTTTTGCACTTGTGTGTTATAGGCTTCTATTGTTTTTGAAACAACTTCAATATTTTCCTGTGCTTCTTTCCAGCTACGTTCTTCTATCGCTTCACGGATGCCGGGTAATGTTTTTACACCATAGCCGGTATAATATCCCGGAGCATATATTTGGTGCTTGTACCATGACCGGCGGGGCAATCCTTTTTCATTAATCAGGCTTCGTTCTACTTTAAAAAGAATTTCGTTTAATTCCTTTTGCTTATCTGCTGATAACTGTGTGCTGCTGCCGTATAATTTTTGAAATTCTTCCGTACTTGTCTTTAACTGCATCATCGCATTTTCAAGTCCACTAAAATTTAAAAAAGGAACCACTTCTTTGGTTTTCGGGGTTTGTATTCCTTTTTTCGGATCTTTCGCCAAATCATACAGTTTATCCTGTATCATTTTATTCTCCTGCTCTGTTTCTGTTCTTGTTGTTTCCAGCAATGTTTTTAATTCTGTCACATACTCATTCACTGTCTTATACATACTATTCACATCCAGCGGCAATACTTCTGCATTTGCCATCCGCATCATTACCCGGCCTGCGGTTTTTGATAAAGCAACGCCATATTGAAAACCCGGGTCTTTAAATTTTACAAAGTGGTCGTATGAATCATAAATAGAATGATACTCCCCACCGCTGCCTTCACCACCAAAACCAAGATTCAGTGAAGCAATTCCTAAAAATTGTAAAAAGCCTGACCAGTCAGAGCCAGCACCTAATGCGCCGAGTTTCATATTTTTATTTCCCATCAGTTTTGTTCTGCCGGCTTTATCAGCACTCACAAAAGCAGCAGCATATTTTCTTTCTTTTATACTCACTCCTGTTTGCGGGTCCATCACATCATTAGTTATTTCATTAAAGAAAGGTTCTAATGTATGCGAACCAGCAGCTCCTACAAACCCACGGCTGTTACCATCTGTATTAATATAAGCCACTGCTTTCTTCCGCAGTTCTTCCTGGTGATCTTCTGCCCATTCGGTAGAACCGAGCAAACCTTGTTCCTCACCATCCCATGCACAATACACCAATGTACGTTTCAACTTAAATCCTTTTTTAACTAACTCGCCAATAGCTCTTGCTTCATCCATTTCTGAAACCATACCACTAATCGGGTCAGCAGCACCATTCACCCAACCATCATGGTGATTGCCACGAATGATCCACTCATCCGGCAACTCACTGCCCGGTAATTTTGCAATTACGTTGTACAAGGTTTTTATATCCCAGTTGAATTGTAATTTCAAATGCACTTTTTCCAAACTCGGCCCTGCATGATAGGTAATCGGCAAACCACCCCGCCATGCTGCAGGAACCACTGGTCCTTTTAATGATTGTAATAATGGCAATGCATCTTCATAAGAAATCGGCAGCACCGGAATTTTCATTAATGTAATCGCTTCATTCCTGTTCAAACGTTTCGCATCTTTTGTAGCACCTACTCCCGGAGTTAAGGGGTCACCGGGATACACAGGCATATCCATTACCGAACCACGTTGCACACCATCCTTCGGACGAAAAGCACCTTCCGGATACACATCACCCTGTGCATAGCCATCATCTTCCGGGTCAGAATATATAATGCAACCAATAGCACCATGCTCTGCTGCCACTTTTGGTTTAATACCTCTCCATGAACCACCATATTTTGCAATCACAATTTTCCCTTTCACACTCACTCCCATTCTTTCCAGTTCATCATAGTCAGCCGGAATACCACGGTTTACAAAAACCAATTCAGCCGTCACATCACCATCAGCGGAATACGCATTGTATGATGGCAACTGTTCTGTTTTCTGTCCGCTTGTTTTATCTTCTTTTAATGTTGACTCTTCCAGCTTTGCTTTAAAAGGTTTGCTGCCCAACAGCTCCAGCAATCTTGTCTTCGGTGTTGGAAACAATACATTGTATTCAGCCAGTTCTGTTTGAAAGCCCCATGACTTAAAGAGGCCTGCCATGTAGTCCGCATTTATCTTGCCTTGCGGCGAACCGATATGATGCGGATGCGAAGTCAGGAACTGCATCCATGTATCTTGGTTCTTAGCACTTAGTTGTGCATCAAATTGCTTTTCCCAATCTACTTGTTTTACTGCCGTTGCATCTGTAAAGCCCATTAATTTTTGGGCATTAGTTGTAGCTGCAACAAACAGGAAGAACAAAACAAGTTTGAAATATTTCATGTGTGTATATTTTTAATTTTAATGCCTCGCCCAGAGAAAAAAGAGAGAAAGAGAAATAAATTTTATTTTATCAGCTTCAGTTCTTTAAGCATCGTCCCTTGCGTCGCACCCTTGTAGGTTCTGTTCTTTACTGAGCAACCCACCCCAAGTCGTTTATAATTTAATTTGTTCCTCAGTTCGCCCCGCCCAGGCGGGGATGAACCCTAAAGTATTAAGCTCTGCAACCAACGCTATCAACATTTTACATTCCTTTCAAGCTCTTCGCAAATGAGGGCTGTGCAAGGCATCCCTCTTGGGAGGGGTTGGGGTGGGTTACTGCCTACAAATTCTTTATCTCCCCAATCAAATCTTGCAACACTTTCTTTGCATCTCCAAACAACATCGACGTTTTTGGCTGAAAGAATAAATCGTTTTCAATACCGGCATAACCGGGCTTCATGCTTCGCTTATTAACGATAACATTTTTTGACAGCTCCACATCTAATATCGGCATTCCGTATATTGGAGAAGAAGGGTCTGTCTTAGCAGCAGGGTTTACCACATCATTAGCTCCCAATATTAATACAACATCAGTAGAAGAAAATTCATCGTTGGCCTGTTACATTTCCAAAAGCTTTTCATACGGCACATCGGCTTCTGCTAGTAATACATTCATGTGGC
>JANORJ010000180.1:0-1754 GCA_031415255.1 Chitinophagaceae bacterium
GCTTTTATTTCTACATAGCCAAAGCTCATGTTTTTGCCATGAGCATATCGGCCGGTAATGCCTTCCATTAATTCTTTTGGAGTAATATCATTTATCTGTTGCATAAATTAAAATTTGATTAGTATAATTTTATACTCAAAAAGATTGTCTCTGAAATTTATGGTATTGTAGAATGTATTTCTCTGCGCCTCTGCTTCTCTGCGGTTATCCTTCAAAAAAACAAAAACTTCCACCTACCCATTCTTTATCCTTATTGTAACGGACACCAATCATTTTTCCTTTACTAAGCCGACCAAGATTATTTGTTGCAACTGGCCTTGTTTCACCATCTTTCCAGAAATAGAATACCCTTATTTCTGCTTTAGCCGGCACGTCGGGTGTCAATATTACATCAGCATATTTTACTTTTCGTTGCAGTATCCAGTTTTGCGGATCTTTTACACTATCGATATCTGCCTGTGTTACATCGATTACCACACCTTGCCCGGCAAACGAGAACAATGGTTTTAATACATAGTTTTCTAAATCAGTAGGCATTTGTTTCACTTCATTTAGAAAAAAAGTTTGCGGCACATACGGATGTCGTATCAACGGCAAAGTATATTTACTGATGCGGTAAAACCAGTTTGGGTGTGGCGCCCATTCAACATCTAATTCTTCAAATATTATTTTCCCCTTCTCCAGTACTTCGGCAGACTGCTGGTGCAGGTCATCAAATATCACCCGGTTATAAATTCGTTTGACGGCTGTTTTTTTACCATCATTCATGTAGTAAAGTTTTTTACCTTCTTTAATCAGTTCTGTGAGGCAAACCATTTTGATACCGACATATTCTTCGGTGCAGAAAAAATCAATCCTTGTTTTTTGTTTCTTGGGAAAAATCTCCAATAGTATCACATTCTCCGCTGCATGATTGCCGATAATTGTTTCTTTCAGTAATTGCAGGTAACTGTCTTTATCATAACCATTCAAGTAGCTGCTGAAATTATTGGGTACTGAAAAATGTTTCAAGAATATTTCATCCACCAGTACTTCATAAGCAAAGAGTGAAGGAAAGCCCTGCATTTCTATTAGCTGCGGTTCATATTCACCTTCTTCATTTATACAGATACCGAAATCGAAAGCAATAAATTGGGTGTGATCATTTTCTCCCGGCACTTTTACATCAGCAGGTATTGCATTTTTGGTTAGCTCTTTAAATCCGGGGTCAACGATGATGTCAACAATACTTTCGCAGGCATCCAGCATTTTTTTAGTAAAATCTTTTGGCACAAAAATGGGTGTTTCTGCCACCCTGAAATCTAATTGGTCGGGATAAACCCCATGCAGTTCTTGCAGAAAGGCTTCATACTTTTCCTGAGTAAATGCTTCGTTGTATGCTTTGCGGATAGCCGGTATCATGTTCCTTGATTTAAGAAACGAAAGTTAGTGAATGATAGTGTGGCAGCAAAAAAGCAGCACTTATTTTATACCAGCACTTCTTGTAATAGTCCAATAGACTGATTCAGGAAATTGGGGAGTATGTGATTGTAAGTCCACATTATTTTATCCGGGTCTTCCAGGTGCTCCAGCATACTGCGGAGTTTATCTTCGCCATAGTTTTCAATCACTGTTTTTCTTTTTTCTTCAGTTTGCAGGTGAAGGCTCATACCGGGTGCATCTGCTTCGGGGTGAAACTGTGTGCCGATCATGTAGTCATTAAATCGAATCGCCATCAATGCCCTTTCATAGGGAACATGGGGACGAACTTTTTC
>JANORJ010000181.1:0-1647 GCA_031415255.1 Chitinophagaceae bacterium
GAAGCCTGTAGCATGTTGGTACTGTTAAATCCTTTTGCACTCGTTACTTGTTCCCTCAGCCGTGCAATTACAATATTATCAACATCTACTTCCACTTTAAATGGAACGGAGAGTTTTTCCCACTGCATAGCAATCACACAATACTTTTCTTTATGCTCAATAAATTCATACTTCAACCATTCCACACTTTTATCCAATGCGACCGGCTTTACATCCACCCGCAATACATCATTCTTTTCTTCGTAATAAAAACTGCCCCATGCATCAGACTGACTGGAAAAAATCAATGTTACTTTATCAGCACTCAATGCCATGTGTAGTCCATAAGTACCCGCTTTCAAATCTTTTCCTTCCACCTTCACATCATGTTCAAAAGTGATAGTGGTATTATCATTCGCACCGGCCCGCCAGGGACTTGTTGGTTTGTTAGTAATAAAATTGGTAGTGCTGAAGCCATAAGTAACCAGATTGCCATCGCCATAAATTTTTCCTTCCCGTTTATTTACATCAGGGCGGCCATATTTTATAGTAATAGAAGTAATGCCAACTTCTTCGCTAATCATTGCACGGGGATTGCCACCGCTTGGCGGCACATCCATCTGTGCAAATAAATTGATGTTGAGAAATAGTATTGCTGAAAGCAATAGGATAAATTTCATATAGCAGTTGTTTATGTGTTTGGTAAAAATTTTTTGAACAGTATTTCTTTTATAATGCAGCCCTCGTTTCTTTCAACCCTTTGCTTTGCAAATACTCCAGCAATTCTTTGGCATCGTCTCCACCCCGCTGTGCATGATGCAGCAATGTAAACCCATGCGGTCCTCTTGCCGGCAAATATTCTGGAAATGCTTCGAGATAAGGTTTTACAATTTGTGTTTTACCCAGCATCGTCAGCACAAACATATTAGCTCTTGCTCCCGATTTAATCAGGTGGTTGGCAATATCTTTATTACCCACATGTCCTGCTCCTTCCAATGCTGTTTCAAAATCGCCGCCGCCGAGATCCCAGGTGGCGTACAACAAAGTAGGTAATTCTAGCAATAATGACTTTACTTTTTCTAAATTATTATGTCCCGCACTTACAAATTCTTTTACTTTTTCAGCCGGCAGCGGATCAGCTTTCGCTGGCATAGTAGATGGAGTAGTTTGTGCTGATAATAAATATGGAGCCGCGATGATACTGCCAGTGCCGATGGCAACTTGATGAAGGAAATATTTTCGGTTCATAAAAATGTTTGACTTAAAGTTCCGGAATTAAAATCGGGAAATCTTCTCCGTTCATCACTTCGTCCGCCTGTACTCCAGGTCATACTCAGTTGCCCAGTTTCCTCCATTATCTTTTGAAATTTCGCCGTGCTGCCTCAACTTAACAGGGCTTAGATTGGTAAACGTCATTTTGCGAATGGCCATCGTGTCTTTGCTAAAAGGAAATGGTGAAGAGGTGTAAATGATTTTATTGTTGTCAAATTTTCCCAGCAGGTATTCATTGCTTCCGCCCACATTATCCACCCATGTTTGTTGCCATTGTTTGGTGGCTGCATTGTAGGTATTAAAACTTTTTCCGGCATAGCGAAGACCTTGCGTTACGGAAGCACTGGTCCATTCTTCCAGGATAACACAGCTATCAAGAATCAAACTGATTTTACT
>JANORJ010000182.1:0-12010 GCA_031415255.1 Chitinophagaceae bacterium
CCCGCAGACGTTGGTATGGTATAGGCCTTGGTTTATTAATACTAACTACCGGAGTTGTTACTTGGGTAATGTTAAGCAACTCAGAAAAAAATCAGCCAATAGTTAGTACGGCTCCTAAAATAGCTGCTCGCCAGACAGTGGCAGAAAAGAAACAAATTCCTACAGCCATTATTGCACCTGCAAAAACCGCTACCAACAAAAATCATTTCATTACTTCTGTTGATAACGTAGAAAAGAAATTATTTATAAAGCAAGCAGCTGTCAACCCAGAATCTGAAAGTTATAGCAACGCTACTACTGTTAGTGAGGTAGTGGCTCCGACCAATATCAACCCCACGCCGCTGGCTAAAATAGAAATTACCCATCAGCCAGAATCTATTGCAAAAACAACCCCGCCGGTTAAGCAAATTGTATATAATAAAGAAGTTAACAACATCAATAGTGCTGTCAGGGTAAATGATTACTCCTTTATTAATGTAAAAAATAATTCTGTTAATAAAGAACCGGAGCAAAATAGTGGTAGTGAAAAAATTTCAGCAGAGAATAAAGACGTCTATGCCCTCAGTATTGAAAGTGTAATAAACTCCTACACACATATTAAGAAAAGAAGAAAAAAATCGTTACAGGTTTATATCACCCCCACTATTAGTTATCGTGCATTAAAAGAAAATAAAGCAATTATTAATGCCACCCGCAATGCTGTCAATGCTACGAATGGCATCACCAGCCCTAATATTTACTATACAGATATAAACAATGTTGTTACTCATAAACCTGATGTTGGTTTACAGATGGGATTTTCTGCCGGCTTTCCGTTATCAAAAAACATAAAGCTTATAGGTGGACTTCAATTTAATGTAAGCAAATATGATATAAGGGCCTATTCCCATCCGGTTGAATTAACAACCATTGCACTTAGCAATCCTTCCGGCGGCACCAACACTGTTTCTGCATTGACCAACTACCGAAATGTAGGCGGGTATAAAGCTGATTGGCTGCACAATCTTTATTTTTCTATCGCAGCACCAATTGGTCTAGAGTTAAAATTGATGGGCAAAAGAAAAACTTACGTAGGTGTAAGCGGCACTGTACAACCTACCTATATGCTGAGCAACAGGTCTTATCTTCTTTCTACTGATTATAAAAATTATGCAGAAATTCCATCACTTATTCGTAAATGGAATATCAATACCGGGTTCGAAATGTTTGCAGGTTACACCACCGGCAGTTTAAAATGGAGAATTGGCCCGCAGGTGCGATACCAGGCCATGTCAAGTTTTAAAAAGAAATATCCCGTACAGGAACATCTGTTTGATTTTGGTTTGAAATTGGGGCTAATGCTCAATAAATAAGTACAGTATTATAACTATCTGCTTTGAATACAAATATCCCGTATCGCCTCAGGCGATACGGGATATTTATTTTACTGCGCCTTGTAATTTTAATATAATAACAGCATAATGCTACAGACCTGTTTTGCATTATTTTTACAACATGAGAAGTTACTTACTATTATTCCTTTTTGCTCTTATCACAATAGCCGCTTGCCAACAAAAAGAGAAGAAAGAAAAAAAGAATTTTATTTCTGTTTTATCCCTCATAAAAAAACAGGTAGCCCATGTGGACACTGCTCTGTATTCCATTATGAAAGTAGTATATACAGATAGCCTGCATAGCGATACCACCTACATTCCCAGAGAGCAGTTTGCTGATGTGGCTAAAGAATTTTTGGATATCCCTGACCTGTCTGATGCAAAAGTGGCTGCCCGGTATAAAGAAGATCCAGCTGTACATGATGCTATGCTAAACCGTGTTATCATTACTTACCTGCCAGTTAATCCTGAAAAAGAAGAAATTAAAAGACAAGAACTGTTGGCAACGCCTATCATTGGTGAAGAAGCTAAAGTAAACAACATCATTATCGTAAGGGAAATAAGTAACCGGGATAGTTTTTTGCAAAAGAAAATGCTCTGGCAAATGAACAAAAGCTTTCAAGTAGTAACCACCAGCCAGCGGCCTGGAAAACCGGAAATAACTACTACTACCAAAGTAAGCTGGAATGAAGAACCCAATCAATGACCTCCGGAGAATTTCAACATATAGCCGCCACTATACCCAAACAACCGGGTATCTATAAATACTTTGATAGTAAGGATGAACTATTATATGTTGGCAAAGCCAAACATCTTCGTAAACGGGTAAGTTCGTATTTCACTAAAACATTTACCAGTTACAAAACTCATGAACTGGTACAACGTATTGCCCGCATAGAATTTACTATCGTTAACTCCGAACAAGATGCCTTTCTACTGGAGAACACATTAATAAAACAATTTCAGCCCCGGTTCAATATTAATCTGAAAGATGATAAGAGCTATCCATTCATCGTTATTAAAAACGAATCTTTTCCACGGGTATTTCTTACCCGCAGAAAAATTAATGATGGCTCTGAATACCTCGGCCCTTTTACCTCGGTAAGTAAAGTAAGAGAGCTGATGGAGTTCATCAAGCAAACGATTCAGTTGCGAAACTGCTCACTCAACCTTACAGATAGTAATATCAAAAAAGGCAAGTTTAAAGTTTGCCTTGAATATCATTTGGGTAACTGCAAAGGGCCTTGCGAAGATTTGCAGACAACGGGTGATTATAAAGAAAATCTTGGGCAGCTAAAAAACCTGTTGCGGGGAAACCTGGCTCCTGTTATCCGGCATTTTAAAACAGAAATGAAGGACTATGCCGTTGCACTTGCTTATGAAAAAGCAGAACTGGTAAAAAAGAAAATAGATTTTTTGGAAAACTACCAGTCCCGTTCGGTGGTGGCCAATAGCAGAGCTGGTGATATGGATGTATTCTCTATTCTGAAAGAAAAAGAAATGGCCTTCGTTAACTTTTTAATGGTTCGCAATGGTGCCATCATTCAAACGCAAACGAATAAAGTAGAAGCCCATTTGGATGAATCTATTGAAGAGATACTTAGTTTCTCGGTGGCACAGTTAAGAACTACTTTCAATAGTGATGCTACAGAAATCGTTGTTCCGTTTATTATTGAATACCCACAAGATGAAATAATAGTAACGGTGCCAAAAGGCGGCGACCGTAAAAAATTGCTGGACTTGTCAGAAAAAAATGCAAGCCATTTTATTGAAGAAATAAAAAATAAAGAACGTCTTCAACTGAATATAAAAAGTCCGGATAAAATAAAACTGCTGGAGCAACTACAGCAAGATTTGCAGCTGCAGGAATTGCCTGCTCATATTGAATGTTTTGATAACTCAAACTTTCAGGGCAGCTACCCCGTGTCGGCCATGGTGTGTTTTAAAAATGGCGAACCCAGCAAAAAAGATTACCGCCACTTCAATGTAAAAACGGTAGAAGGCATCAATGACTTTGCTACGATGAAAGAAGCTGTTGGCCGCCGTTATAAAAGGCTGAAAGAAGAAGAACAGCCATTTCCACAGTTAGTTATCATTGATGGGGGCAAAGGACAGCTAAGCGCTGCTATTGAGGCCGTAAGAGAACTAGGGGTTGATGGACAAACTACTTTAGTTGGCCTGGCAAAGAATGAAGAGGAAATATTTTTTTCGGGTGATAAAGAATCGCTGAAACTTCCTTACAACAGTGCTAGTTTAAAATTTATACGCCGCATTCGGGATGAAGTGCATCGCTTCGGCGTCACTTTCCACCGTTTGAAAAGAAGCAAGGGCACTTTTAAAAACGAATTGGAGGATATACCCGGCATTGGCAATGCCACTGCTGATACACTTCTGAAAGAATTTAAATCAGTAAAAAACATACGGGAAGTAATAAAAGAAGGCAAAGGAGAGATAGAGATTGGGAAAGTAATAGGAATAAGTAAAGCGAGGGTAGTAATAAATTATTTAAAAAAGAATTTCTGATAATGACATCTTCGGCAGATAAGGCAAAAAAATGGGGCCAGAATAGAAATTCAGCCCCGTTTTTAAAATCCAATATCCTATGAAAAACCAAGACGAAAGTACAACTTAAATCCGGTTTTCCTATAGGACTTTTACGATTTTCGAAAGTTTTTTTATCATTTATAATGAAATAGTTAGATACACTTAGTCACTAAAAAAGCCCCTTAAATGGGGCTCTTTTAACTATGTTCAGAAAATAGGTTTCGTATTAATACGACCACAAATCCTGCTCGAAATTGAATATTTTTTCTTTGATATTATCACCTTCTAAAAGAGCCAATATCGGGTCTTTGATAACCTGGCGGATTGTTTTGTTAGCAGCATTGTCCATTGTTGATCTTACTATATAACTGCTGAACATACGGCTTTCAAAAAGTTCTTCCCATGTCATCCGGCTTTGACCCATGTTTTTAGGATTATATACCTCAGCTTTGGCAAGAGAAGGCCGTAAATCAGGATAATAAATCCAGAACATTGGTGCGCTGCCCGGTCTTTCCTGTCCGTTAGGAAAATATAATGTTCGCAGCGGCGCAATTCCAAGAATACGTACAAACATTCTGCTTGACTCACGGTCAAAAACCCATTCTTCTTTAATACGAAGTTTGATTACTGATTTGGCATCAAAACTTGCTCTTGTAACTACATATGCCACAATCTTATTAATATCTTTTACATCATACTGAGGAACAGTATCTGCTTTACCAACAGTTAATTGTTGTACTTCAGACATAGCCATTGGAGAAGTAAAACGGTCATCAGAAAATGCTGTAACCTGACCAGTGTTTACCGCCTTTAGCAACATATTAATAAACAACTGGCTTCCATTATCATCTGTCGCATCGTAACGAAATGTCTGGTTCATTTTTTCCCTAAGATCAAGTTCCCGCCAAACTTTTTCAGCAAACAAGGCATCATCCCAACGTAGATGCTCATAAGCAAGTGGCGTTCTCAAATTCAGGTTGCTTTTATCGAAGGCATTATCATTTCGTAATGACTTACGGAAAGAAGTATCCAACAGTCCGGTAGTGTCCATAATGATAGGCACATTTCCATAAGGGTCATAACCGGAAGGCTGCGAATTATTATTATTCTGCTGCTGTGGGTTAGTTTCCGTTGGGTTTCCAGTTGTTGGCTGTGTATTACCGGGAGTGGTATTCCTCTTGCGGCCGGTACGCTGTGCATCAGCATCTATTACCAGCAAGCCGGCAATAACAACACATACTCCAAATTTTAAAATATTCGTTTTCATATCTCAACTTATTTAATATAATAAATCAACGAAGGTGCGGTGCTTGTGCGGCCATCCGGACCTTTTACTCTGATATTATCAATGGTTACCATTTTTCCTGCACTTACATGCTGGTTGATGGCTGTGCGAACAGCTCCCGAAAAAGCAGCACCGTTTGAAGGAACTGAAGCTATATCTCCATCATCAGTGTCGCAGGTAAAAGTAAAGCTCTGTACATCATAAGACAATTCAAATGGAAAGTCTTTGATACCTGCACCTACACCACCCTGAGCTTTAAAAGCTCCAGCTGGTACATTAGCTCCGCTAGGCTGACCACCCACATAGGCCTGCGCCTGTGGAATATTACGAACCCTGAACTGCGATTGACCAACTACCTTACCATCTACCGAAACACTAATCATACAATTGTCTGATACAGTATTTACTCTGGCAATATATTTACCAGGGCCTACTCTTGAAAGACTTCCGCCACTTATAGTAGCATTTATCTTATCATCTCCACCACCACTGGCTGCTATGGTAACTGGGTTATCTACACCCATATAAAGAACATTCATTTTGTCAAGAGCTATAGAAGCATTGGCAGAACCAACTGTGTATTCTACGTTTACTTCTCTTACATCATCCTTACCGGTTGTCTGGTTAAAGAAGCTGATTCTTACAGGAACTGTATGAGAACCAACACCACCAGCCTGACCTTTATAAAGAGCATATCCTTCTTCACCAATCGGTACACTTGAGCCTCCAATGCTAATTTTAGGCTCCGCCGCTTTACTAAACGCTCCAACACCTGCTTTTATTTCAAGCTCCTGGCCTGGCATCAGATAATTTGAATTTTGACCAACGATTGCTGTGTAAGTATCGAAGATAACTTTCACCTCTCCTACTTTAGTATGACAATAAGTAACAACCTTATTTTCAGCTGTTTTAATGTCATTCTGAAACTTACTTAAGATAGTAAGACCTGCTACTGTAGGCACCATGTTAAAATATGATACCTCCCAATCTTTTGTTTTACCATCACGACCCGGAGGGTTAGACAGATCAATATTCAGCGATTTTTCAAACTCTGTTTTAATAGAGGAGTCAACTCCTAATATGTCTGTTTTATACTTTTGAAGAGCAGCAAACAATTTTTTGCCTTCGCCATCCTTTATCATCAATTTTGTAACAATATCGAGGTTATCTTCTTTAAAAGACACAGTTGGATCTCCCACTTTACCACCGGCAAGTGTTAGAATTTTATTTTTTAATCCCTCTATATAGTCATACACATTTTTTGATGTAGTAGTAACACTTGTTGCTTTTGCTAACCATGGAATGGCTCTTTCTTTTGTTTCAATTTCTGTTGCTTTATCCTGCAACGATTTCATAATCGTTTCTGTAGAAAGATTTACTTGTTTATTAGTACTCTCTAAGCTTCGATTTACGGTTTTAAAGGCATTGAGGATCTCGGATGATACGTTCAGGGCTAACAATGCTGTTAGCACCAGATACATAATATTGATCATCTTCTGCCGGGGCTCTTTAGGTAAAGACATGAAGATTTGTGGTTTTTAATTTAGTAATAGTGACTTCTTCTTTCAATCACGGATACGGATTTTTTTTATCTTCTTTTGTTTAGCTACGACCCTGCATGGCAGTTAACATGTTTCCATAAATGCCATTCAAACGAGTCAGGTTATTAGCCAGGTCACCTATTTGTCCCTGCACTTTCTTAGCATCCTCAGCACTGTTTAGCATAGAAGCAGATGTTTCAGAAAGTTTGCCATAGAAAGCATTCAATGCTTTCAGGTGGTTATTGCTTTCCTGCAATTCCAATTCATAAATAGTATTGAGAGAGGACAGATTTTTAGTAAGCACCTGTATCTGATCATGAAAATGTTTTGCACCTTCCGTGGCCTGGTTAAAAGCACCAACAGAACCTGCAGCATTTACATAAGCATCTTTTACTTTATCTAAGTGGCCGGTTACTTCCCTTGTTTTAGCAGCAAAATCATTGGTGGCAGATACTGTATCAGTAATGCCATTTAATCCAACTACAGTTGTATTCAATTGCTTAAAGCCATCACCCAAACGTTTCATGGTATCAGGGTTAATGTCTGATTCTGCCAGCATTTTGTCCATAGAACCAAAAGCGGCTCTTGTTTTTGCGCCAGCTACAGAAAACTGCTCTTCATCATGACCACCACCTTCTTTAATAGCGGGGTACACAGCATATAATACACCATAGAGAGTGAAAATAATTGCTTCAGTTGTTAAGCCGATCCACAGCCACATGTCTGCATCGGCGGCATGGGTGATTTTTCTGAGAGCACCCCAGATTACTAATGCTGCGCCAAAGGATACGCCTACGTCAACCCATTTACTTACTTTGGAAGGAATAGCTGCTGCCATACGTTGGATTTTTTAAGAGGTTTTTTGATTGAATATTAATTAGTGAGAAAGAATGAGAGGGCAGGGCTTGTTTTTACTGCCCTCTCAAAAAGTTTATTTCGAATGAATATTTTGAATGTAATTATTTACCTTTTTTACCTTTCATCGGTGCTGCTGGTAAATCAATTACACAACGGAAGCCAATATAAGATTTGGTTGTATCCTGATACTCGTAAGTACTAGTGCCTGTCTGCAAATAATAACCAACATCTTTCCAGCTACCACCACGAATGATTTTACGCTTCATCAAAGGAGGATCGTCGTCTTTAGCATTCCAGCGAACATCCGGGTTCATATCATGCTGAAAATTGTTACGACCTTCATAGTAGATAGAAGATGTCCATTCTGCTACGTTACCACTCATGCAATACAGACCATAGTCATTAGGCCAGTAAGCATCGGCACGAACAGTGTAGAAACCACCGTCTTCAGGATAGTTGCCACGACCAGGTTTGAAGTTGGCCATTAAACATCCTTTCTTATTTCTCAGGTAATAGTTACCCCACGGAAACATTGATTGTGAACGACCGCCACGAGCTGCATACTCCCACTGTGCCTCTGTAGGCAGGCGAAAGTCTGACTCTTGCGTTCTTTTTTTGCTATCTAAGAATGTATTTAAAAGATGTGTTCTCCACTCGCAAAAAGCTGTAGCCTGTTTCCAGCTAACACCTACAACAGGATAGTTACCGAATGCCGGGTGAGAAAAATATCTTTTAGTCATTGGCTCATTATAAGAATAAGCGAAGTCACGAATCCAAGCCAATGTATCTGGTGCAATAGGAATATCTTTTTTGATAATAAATTTTGAACGGGGTTTGCCAGCATTTTCTCTTTTGGCATTCTCTTTCAAATCATGAATTTCGGAATGAAAGACGAGCTTGGCAGCATCAATTTCTTTTTTGCCATTAAGCCTGTCTTCTGGAGTAAGGATTAAATCAGTATTGCCGAGAGCTTCGATAGATTTTGGATCACTCCATTTAAAAGTTTTCATTTTTGCCTGATCAACATATTCTACACCATCAGCGCCGGCTTTTACATAACCAAGCTTGCGGGCAGCAACAGAGTCACGAACCCACATTACAAACTGACGATATTCATTGTTGGTGATTTCAGTGGCATCCATCCAAAAGCCGCTGATAGATACAGACCGGTTACGGGCACTAAACGCATAAGCAGGATCCTCATCGCTGGGACCCATGTGGAATGTACCCTGTGGAATGTACACCATGCCCGGAGGCTTTGGAAGACTGTACTTGTTTCCAGGGGCAATGCCATGCACTTGACCGTCATTGGTAAGGCCTCCGCCTTTGCCATCTTTCTTTTTTCCTAAAATGCCACAACTGGCGAGCATTATTATGCAGGCGGCCGAGGTTAGGGTGTAGTAAAGGTTTTTCATGTTCATACTCTTAAAGGGTATTGGGCAAATATAATGTTTTGAATTATTCTCCGACACAACGTTAAGATTTATTTTTTAGTAATCAAAGCGTATTTTTCGAGGTAAATTTTCAAACGGTGGACGGGTCTTTTTTATTGTATTAACTTAAAATTAATTGCCGTTTTCAGCTCTGTTTATCAGCGATATAAGCTCTTTTGCAGAAAATACGGGTTTCTGGCAAGTGTAACTACGGCAGAGATAAATGGCCGCTGTCACGATCGCTGGTTTATCAACCAATAATGGGAACGTAGAATTGGAAACTTTTGATGCCATTAATACCCGATGTGGGATGAAGTGGGTAAGCAAATCGGTGTGCAGATTTGAGAAATCAGTCCCAACTACTGCAATTTCATTAGTTCCGGCAATTATTTCCTGCAGCAAGCAAGCCCAGTTGCCAAATGAAGTTGGGTAGCGGGTAATAGCCTTTCCCAGCGAAGAAATCATTGCTATGCTTCTTTGCCCCCATTCTTTTTCATCAAACAGGATAGAAAGATGATGCAGATTATATGCCATTACAGAGTTGCCGGAGGGCACAGCCCCGTCATACATTTCTTTTTTCCGGACAATAACATCGGTTTGTGCTGCTGGTGTATAAAAGAAAAATCCAGTATCTTCTTCGCTAAAGTTTTCAATTACAAATTCTGCCATCTCTTTTGCCTGCAGCAGCCATCGTGTATCAGCCGTTATTTCCTGCAGGTGCAGTAAGGCCTGAATGAGATAAGCATAATCATCTAAAAATGCAGGATACTTTGCAATATTATTTTTCCAGGTGTGATGAAATTCATTGGCTGCTTTCGATTTAAAGTTAGCCAGCAGAAACTGCATATTGTCAATGGCAAGTTGCCGGTACGCTTCATTCCCTGTTCCTGCGAAAGCCTTGCTACAGGCGGTATTCATCAACGCATTCCAACCAAGAATAATTTTATCATCCAATTGCGGACGGATTCTTTTGCTTCGTTGTCCTAGTAAAATTTTCTTGCTTTTATCAAGTATTTTTTTCAACTCATCAACAGCAATGTTTTTTTGTGAAGCAAAAATTTCTATTGATTTTTTTACCCGCAGAATATTGCTGTGCTCCCAATTTCCTTTTTCTGTTACATCATAATATTCGCAAAACAGCCTAGCATCTTTTCCCAACAATTCTTTTACTTCTTCCAAACTCCACACATAAAATTTTCCTTCCACGCCTTCGCTGTCGGCATCTAATGCTGCATAAAATCCACCGTCTGGATGTAGCAATTCTCTTTGAATAAATTCCATTGTTTCGGCTATCACTTCTTTATACCGTTCTTTCTTTGTCAGTTGATATGCTTCGCTTAAAACCGAAATCAACAAAGCATTATCATAGAGCATTTTTTCAAAGTGTGGTGCCAGCCATTCTGTGTCGGTGGAATAACGGGCAAAGCCACCACCAATTTGGTCGTAGATGCCGCCTTCTATCATTTTATCAATGGACAAAACAGCTTGTTGCAGTGCCTCATCGTTTTGTGAAACATGGCTGTATCGCAATAAAAATTGAATTGAAAGGGTTTGCGGAAACTTGGGAGCATTTCCAAATCCACCCCACTCCTTATCAGCCGATTTCATGATGTTTTGAAAAGCCTCGCCGGGTTTATCAGGAGTAAAGATTTCATCTTCATTCATTTTTTGCAAACCAAATGAATTGGATTGCAATAAATGTTGAGTAAGATTTTCTGCCTGTGCATCTATTTCATGTCTTTTTTCCTGAAATGTCTTTACTACACCGAGCAATGTTTCCTGCCAGGAAGGCCGGTTGTAAGCTGGTTGTGGTGGAAAATAGGTTCCTCCATAAAAAGGTTTCGCACCGGGAGTTAAAAAAACATTTAACGGCCACCCACCGCTGCCAGTCATGGCCTGCACTGCATCCATATAAATATGATCAAGGTCGGGTCTTTCTTCCCGGTCTATTTTGATGTTGATGAAATTTTCATTCATGATTTTTGCGGTGGCCTCATCTTCAAAACTTTCCCGTTCCATCACATGGCACCAATGGCAGGCTGAATAGCCAATGCTCACAAGGATCGGTTTGTTTTCTTCGTTGGCTTTGTTCAATGCCTCCTCCGACCAGGGATACCAGTTGACAGGATTGTGTGCATGCTGCAGCAGGTAGGGACTGGTTTCATGAATAAGTTGATTGGTGTGGGTGTTCATCATGGTATAACAAAGGTCGCTGAATATGGTTTGTTGTAAAAAGAAAAAGGATACCCTTCGGCATCCTTTCCTAAATTAATATTGTTACTAAAAATTATTTCTTCTTCAATGTTGCCGATAGAAACAATTCCAATGCTGCTACCATACTTGGCATCTGTGGTTGTGGTGCTTTTATTTCTAATTTTAGACCCGCCTCCTCCAATGCTTTAGAGGTGTTGTTGCCAAAGGCTCCAATTACTGTTCCGTTTTGTTTAAACTTAGGTGCATTGTCAAACAAACTTCTAACGCCACTTGGCGTAAAGAAGCACATAACATCATATTCTGTATTAATTAGAATTTCTTTTACATCGCTACTTACACTACGGTACATAAAGGCCAGTACAAACTCACAATTATTGGCTTTTAACCAGTTTACTATTTCATTATCCTGCTGATTTTCGGAGCACACATACAGGAATTTTTCATTGGCCTTATGCTTGTTGACAACATCAAACATACTTTTATTGGTGCCATCAGCACCGTAAAAAACTTTCCTCTTCCTATACAGAATAAATTTCTGAAGATACAGGGCAACTGCTTCTGTAATGCAGAAATACTTGGTATCCTGCGAAACACTAACCTTCATTTCCTCGCAGGTGCGAAAGAAATGATCAATCGCATTTCTACTGGTAAAAATTACTCCGGTGTAGTTTTGAATCTCAATTTTTTGCTTACGGAAATCTCTGGCAGGTATACCTTCCAGACGGATAAACGGATGAAAATCAAGCACCACCTCATACTTCC
>JANORJ010000183.1:0-5341 GCA_031415255.1 Chitinophagaceae bacterium
TGATGAGTTAGATAAACTTCGTTTGAGGGCCACATCAAGTTTACTCAGCGGACGAAGGGATATTATTGTAGTGGCTTCCGTCAGTTGTATTTATGGTATGGGTAATCCTACCGATTATGAAAACGGTATCATCCGTATCAACAAAAGACAAACTATTTCAAGACAAGCATTTCTTCATGCCTTAGTTAATTCTACTTACAATAGAACGACATTGGAGTTCAACCGGGGCACTTTCCGGGTAAAAGGGGATACGGTTGATATTAATCTTCCCTATGTTGATTATGGATACCGGATTACTTTTTTTGGAGATGAGATAGAAGAAATAGAAAGTATAGATGTAGTAACAAGCAAACGAATTGCCCGGATGGAAAATGCAGCCATTTTTCCTGCTAACTTATATGTAGCACCAAAAGATATTTTGCAACAGGTACTTTATGAAATGCAGGATGAAATGGCTGCACAAGCAGCATATTTTAAGAAAGAAGGAAAATATATTGAAGCGCAACGGCTGAGTGAAAGAGTGAACTATGATATTGAAATGATAAGAGAGCTGGGTTATTGCAACGGTATTGAAAACTATTCCCGTTTTTTTGACAGAAGAAAACCCGGCACCAGGCCTTTCTGTTTATTAGATTATTTTCCTAAAGACTATATAACAATTATTGATGAAAGCCATCAGACTATTCCGCAGGTAAGTGGTATGTATGGTGGTGACAGAAGCCGAAAGTTAGTATTGGTTGATTATGGTTTTCGTTTACCTTCTGCATTAGATAACCGGCCGTTGAATTTTCATGAGTTTGAATCACTCACCCATCAAACCGTTTTTGTTTCTGCAACTCCTGATGATTATGAACTGGAGAAATCAGAAGGCATTGTAGTAGAACAGGTAGTGCGGCCAACGGGTTTGCTGGAACCTCCTATAGAAATTCGTCCATCGTTAAACCAGATAGACGATCTACTAGATGAAATAGATAAACGAATAAAAATGGGTGACCGCATATTGGTAACCACCCTCACCAAACGGATGGCGGAAGAAATGGACAAGTACCTACACCGTATCAATGTAAAATCAAAATACATACACAGCGAAGTTCATACATTAGATAGAATAGAAATATTACGGGAACTCCGATTAGGAACCATTGATGTGCTGGTAGGAGTGAACCTACTGCGGGAAGGGTTGGATTTACCCGAAGTTTCTTTGGTAGCAATTCTTGATGCAGACAAAGAAGGTTTTCTCCGCAATGAAAAATCATTAACACAAACTGCAGGCCGTGCTGCCAGAAATGTAAATGGTCTTGTTATTTTTTATGCAGATAAGATGACGGACAGTATGCAAAAAACAATTAATGAAACTAACCGCCGCAGAGAAAAACAGGTTGCCTTTAATATTGAACATGGCATTACTCCCAAGACTGTTATCAAATCAACCAAAGAAGTATTTGCACAAACATCCGTATTAGATATTAAAGGATACGACCCAGCTAATCCCTATGCCATTGCACCGGATGAAGACATGATAACAATAGCTGCCGAAGATCAAACGGAGTATAAAACCATTCCACAAACCGAAAAAGCCCTTTCAAAAATTAAAAAAGAAATGGAAAAGGCTGCAAGAGATTTAGATTTTATGGAAGCTGCAAGATTGAGAGATGAAATGTTTAGATTGCAGAAAGAGTTAGGGGAGATGAAGAAGTAATTACTCAAAAACATGTTACCATTAATTAGTTATCTTGAGAAGGCCAATGCATATTAGATTTCTTATAACATCATTAACTTTTTTCGTCAGCGCATTGCTTTTTTCGCAGCAACCCACACTAATGCTGCCAATCGGTCATACCGATCAGGTACTTTCATCCGAATTTAGCCCCGATGGAAAAAAAATAATTACGCTGTCGGCTGATGGCACAGCAAAACTCTGGGAAGCCAGCACCGGAAAACTGCTGAAGGATTTTAAAGAAGGGGGTGATGCCTCTCGACAAGGAGTGATGGGTGCAAAATTTAGTCCTGACGGAAAAAAAATTACACTTAGTTATGGATCACATTCTACTATTGTGGAGATAAGCTCCGGAAAAAATCTATGGGAGTGGTTGTATGATGAACATGATGTTCCATCTAAAGACATCAACAGACATTTTAGCCCGGATGGAAAAAAAATTATTCTCTTCGACTTAGAGAATAGTGCAACAATTTATAATACAGACACTATAAAAGCAGTTTTTAAAGTATTAAAAGGACACAAGGGAAATATTTATCGTGCCGCATATAGTCCCGATGGAAAAAAAATTATTACTGCTTCTTCCGACAGTTCTATAAAAATTTGGGATGCCACTTCTGCAAAGTTGCTTACTACTTTAATAAAACAAGATTATACCGAAACATTTCTTTTTAGTCCCGACAGTAAAAAAATTATTGTAATTAATGATATTTATGAAGCAAAAATATTGGATCCTGCTACCGGAAAACAACTAACAGCGTTAACAGGCTTTGAAATTGATAATACGGGGCAATGGACACAATTTAGTCCCGATGGAAAACTGGTGCTGAAACTATCTGCCGCCAACTACGAAGAAGCGGCGACGGCTCCCTTCATGGACTATTGCGAAAAAATTAATATGGCCGCCGGCAATGCTATCTGGAACTATTACGACAAAATAGAAGTCTGGAATGTGCAAACGGGGAAGTCGGTTTATAAAATAGACTACCTAGTTGAATTTAATAATGCCTCTTTCTTTAGTCCTGATGGAAAAAAGATAGTTACCCCGGCGAGAGATGGCTCTGTTACAATACGAGAAGCGATGACTGGTAAAACTTTATTTTCCCTTACCGGTCATAAAGGCGTCGTCAATACAGCAAGGTTTAGCCCTGATGGAAAAAAAATGATAACTGCATCCATGGACAACACCGTTATTATTTGGGATGCATTGACAGGCAAACTAATCACAAAGTTGGTGGGCCACACTTCACCTGTTAATGATGCTAGGTTTAGTCCCGATGGAAAAATGGTTACAACTGCTTCCGGAGATCATAGTGCCGGCGTTTGGAATGTCGCAACAGGAAAACAAATAGCTATGCTGAAAGGACGAACCAACGAATTACTTGATGCCCGGTTTAGTACTGATAGTTCGAAAATTATTTTTTATTCAAAAAAAGGTAGACAGGTTTGGGATTTTGAAAAAGGAAGTTTTATTAATCTGGTTGGCAATAAAGACACTACTTCTTTAAACAGCAATAATTATTCTTCTGGGTCACGATATAGTCCCGATAGTATCTATGAAGCAAGCTGGGGTGTGGACATATTCACCTTGTCTGAATTTGGTTCGCCGATTGTAAACCAGCGATTAGATGAAATAATAAATAATATACATTTTAGCCCTGATGGGAAAAAACTATTGATCACTCTTCAAAATAATACTGTCAGACTGTTTGATATTAAGAAAAGCGAATTCGCTTTTACTTTTATTTCTGTTGACAGTGCCGACTATTTAGTAGCCGATAAACAATCTCACTATGATGGTACGGAAGCAGCCCGTAAACTTCTTCACTTTACCTGCGGTGATGAGGTGATAACGTTAGGCCAGGTAAAAGATCAGCTTTGGGTACCCAACCTAGCAAATAGAATTTATAAAGGCGATAGTATTAATGCCAAAACATTAGAGGAGTTAAATATCTGTGGCCTTACTCCATTGGTAGAAGAAATAAAAGGTGCTGCCACTGAGTATCGTTTTAAAATAACACCCCGCCGTGGTGGTTTGGGAGAAACGGTTGTATATGTAAACGGCATTGAAGCCAAAAGATATAAACCGGCAGCATTACAAAAAAAACTAGGAGGATATGAATTAGTAATCGCCAGGCAATCTCTTGATAGCTTCTTTGTGGCGGGAATAGAAAACCCTGTTACAGTAACGGCTTATACATCCGATAATTCCATTTCATCCCGTGGCTTTGTTATTGAAGCAGACAAAACAAAGCAGGTAAAAGTATCTCCGAATCTATATGCGGTAATAATTGGCGTAAGCGATTATAAAAGTGATGAACTTGACCTGCAATATGCTGGCAAAGATGCTGTTGATTTTTCCAATGCCTTAGGCTCTGCTTCCCGCAGGTTATTAAATGACACCAGTGGTAAAGAACATGTTTTTATTTACAATCTTACTACCGAAACCAATCGCTATCTGTTACCAGAGAAAAACAGTATTAAAAAAACGATACAGGAAATAAGTACCAAAGCTACGGCCAATGATATGCTGGTTATTTTCTTTGCCGGTCATGGTGTGATGCAGGGTGCGGAACCCAAACAGCAATTTTATTTTTTAACCGCCGAAGCATCATCTGCCACTGTAACCAGCACAATAAGTAATGTTGGTATCAGCATGAATGAATTAACTGAATGGATAAAGCCTGCCAATATCAAAGCACAGAAACGTATTTTAATTTTTGATGCCTGCAATAGCGGACAAGCTATTAAAGATTTTGTGCAATTCGGTAAAACAGGTCAGGGTTTTGTGGCTGCCAGAAGTGATGAAAAGGCCCAACAGATAAAAGCGATTGAAAAATTGAATAATCAATCTGGTCTTTTTATTCTTGCCGCATCTGCCAGCAACCAGAGTGCTTATGAAATGGGACGGTATTCACAGGGGTTGCTTACCTACTCGTTACTAAAAGCTATTAAACAACAACCCGATATATTAGAGAATGGAAAATACCTTGATGTAAGTAACTGGCTTAATGCAGCAAAAAAAACGGTGACAATCCTCGCCGAAGAATCAGGAGAAAGACAGGAACCACAATTGAATGCTAATAATAATTTCAATATTGGACTGGTGGATGAAGAAGTGAGAAGCAAGATTATATTATCTACCGGTAAACCGTTGTTTTCCAGAAGTAATTTTCAGAATGAAACTACTAAAACAGATAATCTGAAACTACGCAGTGCTATTGACAAACAATTAATCAACAGAAGTACCGGCAGTGGCGCCCCAATTACCTACAGTGCCGACTATGAAGGAGATGATGCCTATTCGCTTACGGGTGACTATAAAATAACTGAGAACAATGTAACTCTAACCGTTTTGGTAACAAAAGGAGGTACGGAAGTTTATCGGTATCAAATAAACGGCATTGCCACAGAAGCGGCTACAGTAGCGGCTTCCGTTATCAATAAAGCGTTGGATTGGCTAAAGAAGAAGTAACCGCTTTCGTAGTTTTACGAATCTACATCAAGTATTTGTGCCTGATTTCATTAAATACCTGTACCTCTTACTTGCTACAAAAAATACCACGTTATATCTTAGCATAAGAATATCAGAGAAACCAATTTCGTAAAATCCAATAAATCCAA
>JANORJ010000184.1:0-9710 GCA_031415255.1 Chitinophagaceae bacterium
ATGTAGATGAGTTTGCAACTTAAAAAAGAATAGACTCCCACAAATACACAAAGAGACACAAAATATCTTCTCTAAGTTCTTTGTGCCTTGGTGGGAAACATTTTCTTAATTATAAATCCTGCCATGTTTGTTTAGCAAACTGCTCCAGCGATGGGTCTCTGGCAGCCATTAGCAGTATTACACAGTTATCAATAAAGTGTGGCCTTGCAGTTGATAAAAAATCATTTCTATTCTCTACAAAAAAAGCATTCTTGCCCAATGCTTTCAAATCATTAATTAAATCATTAGCTGAAATATCTTTTACCGCCGTGCCGCCGGCATAAAATATTTCACTCATCCATATTTCATCTGCTGGCCGAAGAGCCCGGGCAATTTCTTTAACAAAGTCTTCCCGCAAAAATTTTGTAGGTTTATATCCATGAGGTTGAAACCAAGCAATAACTTTTGGCGCAACCGGCTGACATCCTTCAATGGCGGCAGCACATTTGACCGGGTTATGTGCATAATCATCAACGAGCCATACACCATTCTTTTTGCCATATACCTGATGGCGGCGATAGATGCCCTCATAACTCCTTAATGCGTCGGCACAGGTTTCAACACTTACTCCAATACCGTTGGCAATAGCAACAGCCGCCAATGCATTTTCCATATTATGCTTCCCGGCCGTATTAATAGAAAAGGGAACGTTAAGAATGTAAAATTGAATAGTAAATCCATCCTGCTTAAAATCTGTAGCCACATAAGCGGCATAAATATCTGGGTCCGTGGAAAAATCCTGCTGCACCTTCTGCGAAAGTTGACGAGCCAGCGGATGCGATTGATTCGTTACAAATTTTTTGCTATTGCTTTTAAAAACACCAAACACCTGTAACAACTCATCTATTTCCTGGTGGTCTTTATCTATATTCAGCAGCAGTCCTATTTCTGGTTTATACTGAACAATAGAACCATCGCTTTCATCTGCTTCTATTACCAACCACTCCCCTGCTCCCACTTTTGCGTTACCAATTTTTCCTTGTTTAATAATACTTATCAATCCTGCACCACTGATAATACTTGGTTGAAGACCGGCATATTCCAAAATATCAAACAGCATGGCACTGGTGGTACTCTTACCACTGGTGCCACCCACTGCAATTGTTTTCTTACTGGCCGCAATCATTGATAACAATTCTGAACGCCTGAGTATCGGTATATTCAGCTGCTTCGCTTTTTGTACTTCTGCCACAGTGTCCTCAATGGCTGTTGATACTACAATCAGGTCAGTTGCTTCAGTAATGCCTTCTCCGTTCTGTACAAAACACTGAATACCTTCTGCTTCTAACTTTTCTTTTGTTTCATTGTAATCACCGGTTACAAAAAAACGGTCGCTACCAGACACATTTTTACCAATACCTTTCAGGTATTGGGCAATGGCACTCATACCCACACCAGCCACACCGATGAAAAAGGGGTTCCGAAAATCTTTTATAGAAGAAATCATCCTGCAAATAAAAGAAATAATTGGAGAGAAGGGTTTTTAGTTCCACAAGCGTCAGAATAATATTCGCACAGCCATTATTTTACCGACATTCGGAATATGAGAAAAAACATAGTACTTTAAACTTTTAATTGAACTGCCTGTCATAGGCCACCCACCAAATGCCCGACTTATGTTTGCCAACAAGACCAAAATGTTAGTTACGATAGGAATAGTTTTTCTTTTTGTATTTATTGCCTGCAAAAAAACTGCTGATACCCCAACATCTGTTGACCCAGTTGCTGCCGTTTTAAATTTGCCGGCTACACCATTTAATTATGCCAATATTACTCAGCCTGCTTACCTGAATGCACCACCCGTACAGGCACAAATAAATACACCTGCGGGCAATGCCATCACTGATAATGGAGCCACCCTTGGCCGGGTATTATTTTATGATAAAAATCTTTCTATCAACAATACTATTGCCTGTGCCTCCTGTCACAAACAAGCCAATGGTTTTTCTGATCCGCTTGCCAAAAGTCTTGGGTTTAATAGCGGGCAAACCGGCAGAAATTCTATGTCGTTAATAGATGCAAAATATTATCCTCCGGGTCGTTTTTTTTGGGACCAACGGGCGGCTACATTAGAAGAACAGACATTGCAACCAATACAGGATTTGGTGGAAATGGGAATGACATTACCGCAATTAGAAACCAAGCTTCGATCACTTGCTTACTATCCTTCTCTTTTTACCAAAGCTTTTGGTGATGCTACTATTAACAGTACCAGGATTTCATTAGCTCTTTCACAGTATGTCCGATCTATTATTTCCTTTCAGTCAAAATATGATGCGGGCAGAACAACGTTTCCGATAGCACCTGCGCCACCTCCAAATGCAGTATTTCCAAATTTTACCGCACAGGAAAACAGGGGTAAGGAAATTTTTCTTTCTCCGCAAAATGCCTGCGCTGCCTGCCATGGCTCCGAAACATTTACGGCACCGCAGGAAAAAAATAATGGACTTGATCTAGCGACAACAGACAGAGGTTTTGGTGCTGTTGTTAGTAATGTAAATCTTGATGCTACTTTCAAAGCAACTTCACTTCGCAATGTAGAGTTGACTGCGCCTTATATGCATGATGGACGTTTTGCTACATTGGAACAAGTGGTGGAACATTACAGCACCGGAGTAAAAAATCATCCAAACCTATCGCCACAACTCAGGCTACCCGGCGGGCAACCCCGATTATTAAACTTATCTGCTCCGGATAAAGCGGCTTTAGTAGCCTTTCTAAAAACATTGACGGATGTAAGTGTAACAACAGATGTGAAGTATTCGAATCCGTTTAAATAGAATACCCTGTCCCTAAAGGGAACTTAGGTTTGATTAGTCTTTGTCTATTGAATTTTTTTTTATAAAAAAGTGAGCCGCTAAGGTTGCTTACTCTTTCACTGGTTGCTTAAAGAGATCAAGAATGTAGAAAAGTTTGTTAGAACTAAGTCTCTCCTTTAGGGGGACAGGAGGTTTCCTTTCTGAGCTCTCAACATTTCCGGATAGCCCCATTTTTTTGCCAGAGCATTAACGGCCATTGTTATACGTTTTATTTTCGTTGGTTCTGTTTTAGCATCATCAATCCATTTGCTGAAATATCGTTGGTGAGAGCCAGTTAAGCTTTGGAAAAATTCTTTAGCGGTCGGCTCATCACTAAGACATTCCATAAAATCTTTATTGAAAATAAATTCACTTTTATCTTCTGCTAATTTAACAGTAAGCATGGCCCCATGTTTTTTACCAATCGCTTTTCTAAGTGTAGCATTTAAAACAAAAATAAAACGGCCTGCACCCATTGGCAGCAGCGATACTCTTTTAATGGGATGAGCATCTAATTTACCTTTTACTTTAAATTCTTTACGATTGCCGGGTTTTAATTGCTGTGCCTGGTCCGGCGGCACTTCGAAATATGTCCACCCAGTTTTTTCGCCTTGTGAACCGAATCGTTTTATCGTGGCAGTAAATTGAACCATGCGGAACAGTCAAATGATTTAATTTCAATAATTAATTGAGCAAGGTAAATCTACAAACAGTTCAACTTTAAATCAATAGTTATGAAAACAAAAAATAAATTTTCCGTTTCGTTTGAAAAATTTGCTGCCAAAATAACAAAAGCCACGGGCAGTTCAACCGCTTTTATATTGGCATTTCTGGTAATTATTGTGTGGGGTATTACCGGGCCTATTTTTAATTTTTCCAATACCTGGCAATTGGTAATTAATACCGGCACCACTATTATCACCTTCCTGATGGTGTTTGTGATTCAGCAATCGCAGAATAAAGACACTGTGGCCATTCAGTTGAAACTAAATGAACTCATTGCTGCCAGCTCTACAGCCAGCAACCGACTGATTGATGTAGAAGACCTTACTGCAAAAGAATTGGAAACGCTAAAAAAGTTCTATGTAAGATTATCTGAATTATCCAAAGAGGAAAATGATATTCACAAAACCCACTCCATTGATGATGCTATAAATAGTCATCAGAAAAAAAATACAGCGTACAAACAGTTGCCAAAAAAATAAATTGTTTGAATAATTTATATAAAAAAAGGCAAAGCCACCAATTAGTAGCTTTGCCCGTATCATTTCATAGGTTTTAATCTTTTTTCACTTTCCTCTCTCCTGTTTCACCGTCAACTTTCACTTTTGTATCGCCATTCTTTGTTTTTGTATCACCGTCTTTTTCCACTTCTACTTTATAATCACCGTCTTTATATTCAGCTCCACCGGTTACTTCTGATTTAAATTCTTGATCTTCATCATAGATATATTGCTTATTTGCCGATAATATTACATGACCGTTAATAACCTTGCCTGTTTTAGCATAAATAGTATCATTCTTTTTTGTATCCACATAGATGTAGAGGGGTTCGTCGCTTCCTTTAATAACCATAAACCCTGTTTTTTCATCTTTTTCAACTTCGATAGTCTTGCCAGTTGATAAATCCATATATCGTTCTTTACTATCGGAACAAGCCCAAGTAAAGGCAATAAGAACAATGGCAAGTAATGGCAACATACCTTTTTTCATAATTTATAATTTCTTTAAGAAAGTCAACTATCAGGCCATTATTTTGTTTGCAGTAGAATAGATACTTTCACCGCTGAAATGGTCTAGTGTAGAAAATTCTCTACACTTTGGGTTGTATTCAAATAAATTTCCATTATGCGAAGCAAACTTATCTCTATTTTTTTTGCAATTTTTATATTATTCTCCTTCTTAGCTCAGTCACAAATTACTTCCAATAGAGAAGATGTAGTAGTTACAATTAAAATAACTAACTCAAAAAAAGAGCCAGTGGCTTTTGCATCTGTTACGGTTATCAACAGACTTGATACTACACAAATAATAAAAAAAGTGGCTGACAGTAGCGGCGTTGCCAAATTTGACCTGATAAAAAACAATCAATATACAATCAGCATTTCTTCAATAAATTATTTACCAATAGAAAAGGGAGTTTCAACATCCGGCAATCAATCGGTCTTTAGATTTACCGCCGAGCCAATTGGAAAAACATTGGAAACAGCCATCGTTACTTCCAAAAAACCGTTGATGAAGCAGGAAGATGACAAACTGATTGTAGATCCTGAAAATTTGGTAGAAGCTTCTACCAGCGGTTATGAGGTTATTGAAAAAACTCCCGGTCTGTTTGTTGATCAGGATGGCAATATTTATATAAGCAGTATGACCCCGGCCACCGTGCAAATTAATGGACGGGACATGAAAATGAGTGCAGCCGATGTGGCCACAATGCTTAAAAGTTTGCCACCAAATTCTATTTCTAAAATCGAGATATTAAAAACCCCTTCTGCCAAATACGATGCATCGAGCAGTGGCGGCATTGTAAATGTGGTATTGAAGAAGGGTGTAAAAATTGGAATGACAGGAAGTATAAATGCTGGTGCACAACAAGGCACTTATGGCAACCAGTTCATCGGGTTCAACCTGAATAATAATGATGGCAAAAAAAGTTCCTTTATCAATTTGAACTACAGCAAGCGGAATACTTATGAAAAAATTATAACCAACCGTTTTTTTGCACCAGATTCGTTACTTAACCAGGATGCATTTACAACTTATCCATCAGATGTTTATTTTGCAGGCTTTGGCACTGCTTTTCCTGTCGGGAAAAAGTGGAACCTGGATTTTGGTACCAGTGCAAGTTTGAGTGATTTTGATAACAGCAGCACCAATCAAAACGTAATTAAAAAGATTAGTACTTCACAAATAATTACTGATAGCAGGAATACAACTACCAACGATGGAAGTTCGCTCAATTACCGGATTGGATTGGAAGGCAAAATGAAAATAGATTCGCTGGGTTCTGAATGGGACAACGATATTTTTTATAATTACTCACAGAATAAATCTGAGCAGGTATTTGGATCATTCAATAACAACCCCTTCTTAATAATTCGTGGAGGTGATGGCACCAGCGATAATCATCGAAATCTTTATACATTGCGATCGGACCTAAAATTAAAGTGGAAGAAACAATTCACTTTTGAAACTGGAATAAAATCATCCGTACTGAACTATAAAAGTGTTACTGATTATTATAAAGAATATCCAATTGGAAACCGGCAAAAAGATATCAGTCGTACCAATACGTTTGATTATAAAGAGAACATCAATGCGCTATACCTGCAAGGTTCGAAAACATTGGGAAAAGATTTTGTTATTAAAGTGGGGGCAAGAGTAGAAAATACGAATATGGAAGGGCGGCAAATAATTCCCAGCGATACTACGTTCAGCCTACATCGTACGGATCTGTTTCCGTACATTTATTTAAGTAAACCCCTCATGAAAATTGCCGGTTATGATCTTAGGGCTTATCTGGTTTATCGCCGCACCATTACCCGGCCGGTGTATGAACAATTAAATCCCTTTTCAAAATATGTGGATGAATTTCTTTCTGAAATTGGTAACCCTTCGCTGCGGCCACAGTTCAATCAAAATTACGAAGCCAATATAAGTGTGGATGAAAGGCCTATACTTGCAATTGGTGTAAATGAGACAACGGATATTTTTACCAATGTGGTTTACCAAAATGGCAACCAAGCTTTCAGAACGTATGACAATCTTGGAAAAAACAAAGAGTGGTATTTCCGAGGGCTTGGTGCCATCCCGCCCGGAGGCAGGTATTTCTTTGTATTAGGTGCACAGTACAATCATAACTTTTACCAGGGATTGTATGAAAACAAACCATTGGCTTTTAAAAAAGGTACTTGGACATTTTTTACGTATCAAACATTCAAAGTTGATAAACGTTCTGTTATTACCTTAAATGGTTTTCTGCGATTGAACGGGCAACAACAATTTTATGAACTAACAACGTTTGGATCATTAAACACCAGTATCAACAGAAAATTTTTGAAAGAAAAACTGATAGCAACATTAAGCTTGAGTGATATGTTTGCCAGCAACAAAAATAATTTCATTCTTACTCAGGGCTCTGTCAATGCAAGTGGTTTCCGGCAATCTGATACGAGAAGGGTTGGTATTAATCTGCGTTACAGCTTTGGAACCCGTAAAAAAGAAGACGGCAATAATATGTTTAATGCGGAACCACCGATAAATAATTAATATTCTGCTAACAAAATAAAACTGACAAAGTGGTTCGTAATACTTATCTTTACCCTGTTAATTTGAGTGATACGCATTTTGTAAGTGAACGATTTTTTCTGCTACGCATTTTCTGCTAATAGTTAGTCTTCTTTACCCTTTCGTTATTCTCAAGTATTTTTAAAAGTTAATTTTTTTACATGAACATTTATGTTTCAAATTTAAGCTTCGCCGTAGTGGATGAAGACTTGAAAAGTTATTTTGCTGAGTACGGAGAAGTTACTTCAGCTAAAGTTATTATGGACAAATACACAAACCGTAGCAAAGGCTTTGGTTTTGTGGAAATGAGTGATGATGCAGCTGCTCAAAAAGCAATTGCTGAACTGGATGGTGCTACTGTTGATGGACGTTCTATCAAAGTAAGTGTTGCCAAGCCAAAAGAGGAAAGACCTGAAAGAGGCGCAAGACCTGCTTACTCAAACAATCGTTGGTAATATCAACTGATTTCTATTTTAAAAGCCCCGCTCAATCAAATGAGACGGGGCTTTTAGATTTGGCAATCTTGCACAAAAAAATCCCGTCTCAATTTGAAACGGGATAAACTTCTTATTTACTAATTATTATTTATACTTTCTGCTTTGCCTTTGCTGCCGGTTTTTTTGCAGCAGGTTTGCTTTTGCTTTTCTTAATGGCTGCATCCAATGCTGCACTCAGGTTAGCAAAAGTTGGTTTCAATGTAAATGGCACATCATTAATAAAAAAAGCTGGAATTTCTTTAACGCCACGGTTAATGCCTTCTTTCAAATCATCTTGCACCTGCCAGCCATAAACTCCATTGACCAACTCATCCAGAAATTTTTTATTATTTACACCAGCTTCTTTGCTGTGCAATTTTAAACTTGTGGTACCTAGGTTACGGCGATTAGCAAAGAGCACATTGTGCATTTCCCAAAATTTTCCTTCCTGGCCAGCCGCCACTGCTGATTCACTTGCCTTTAGGCTACGCTGATGAATTAATGTCAACGGAAAATGTCGGAACTGAAACCTGATTTTCCCTTCATATTCATTAAGCAATTGTTTCACTATCTCATTTACTTTGGCACATTCTTCACTTTCATACTCGCCAAATTCTACCAAAGTAACAGGGGCATCAATATTGCCCACAAACATTTCTTTTGGTTCAATAATAATTACATCATCTTTTTTAAAAGCCATTTTAGTACTCCTTTTTTCAGTTCATCCCTTATTTGGTGCTGAACTTCTATTATTTATTAACAAATTTCTCGCCGTTTAGTTGAAGGAATGGCATTTATGCCAATCCGGCACAACTCCGAATCGGTTGAAGATAATATTTTTCTGCACCCTGCCAAATCGAGTTATCAGTAATTTGCTAACACGAAAGTATGTAGTTGAAAATCAGACATTTATAATAATTATTAATGAAAATTTGCAGCCAGCTAGAGTACTTCATTAAGATGTTCCAGTAATTTGTCTGTTACGAAAGTAAACACCTCATACGTTTCACAAAAGCTGACATACTTTAAAATAGACCATTGGCAACTGCCAATGGTAGCTTATCAGCATATGGTTTGGCCGCAGGAACCAGGGAATAATCCATACTTACTTTTAAGCAGAGAATATTATTGTGACATAAAATTTTAAGAATACAGCTGTTTACCAGACTATTTTAATGGCAAAATAGGTCTTGGGTATCTTTGGCTCTGCCGAAACAAAAGCCGTGATAATTAGGTAGTTAATTGATTAATTGGTTGATTGGCGATACAGATAATAAGAATAAGTTGGTTTTGAACACCCAAACAGCCCGCCTACTTTTACATCATCAAAGCAACATCAACTTGCTTTAAACCGGAAAGCAAAGACACCGGAAACCGTAACTACACTTGTCCTTTTGACTCTAATCTTATTTGCCATTACAACCTTGCTTGCCCCGATTGCAACACCATCAAATTTTTTAATGGAATCAGATCGTTAACCCTGTCTGAACGGCATTTAGCCGGGCAGACTATTAAAACTTTAATTATGAAAAAGGTTTTGAGCAACAACCGTTTAATCGCATTTGCATTTTTTACTGTATTTACAGTAGCTATGTCGCCTGCCGTAATGGCCGGTGAAAAAAACCCAGTCGTTCCGGTAGAACTAAAATTTGCCGGGCTTGTAAATCAACAGCCGCTGTTCCAGTTAATCTTTTCCGGCAGCCCCTTGCAGGATGAGTTCACTATCAGTGTAACGGACGAGTATGGCTACTCTCTTTACAAGGAAAACATTAAAGGTGAAAGCTTTACCAAAAAGTTTTTACTGAACACTGATGAAATTGGTGACAATACGTTGCGGTTTGAAATTTACTGCAATAAGACCAAAAAATCAGTGGCCTATGAAGTAAACCGTAATACCCGGTTTGTGCAGGAAATGGTAATAAAGGAAGTAAACTAAGCCAATCCTATTAATCAAAATTTAAAGAACTACACTGGCCAATGCTGGTGTAGTTCTTTAATTATCAGCCCATCTAGTTTTGAGGTTTCCGAACACCCTTTTTACTGCTGATAGAAAATGCTATCGCCTTTGCGCACACCTAAGTAGTAAAATTTTTAGGCAAAAAAAAATTTG
>JANORJ010000185.1:0-2067 GCA_031415255.1 Chitinophagaceae bacterium
GCCTGCAATTCAAAAAATGAAAACAACAAAGCAGCTACAGAGCTGGATGAATACCTTACTGCGCAGTCAACCCATTACCGGTTTAACGGCAATGTGCTGGTGGCCGAAAATGGAAAAATAGTTTTTCAGAAATCATATGGCTATGCCGATTTTGATACCAAGCGAATGTTGAATGATTCGTCGGTATTTGAACTGGCATCGGTAAGCAAACAATTTACAGCAACTGCTATTTTATTATTAAAAGATAAAGGCAAATTAAAACTCACCGATTCACTTCGGTATTATTTTCCTGAGCTGCCTTACAGCGGCATCAGTATTTACGAGATGCTTACCCATACATCAGGCCTGCCGGATTATGAAGAAGCCATGAACAAAAAATGGGATCGTACTAAAATTGCTTTCAATAATGACATGATTGCCTTTCTTGCCAAAGAGAAACTACCGGTTTTATTTGCGCCGGGTAAAAAATGGATATACAGCAATACCGCTTATGCCATACTTGCATCCATTGTAGAAAAAGTTTCGGGGCAAACTTTTAGTGAGTTTCTGGCACAAAATATTTTTCAACCATTGCAAATGAATCATACCCGGATTTACAATACCCGCCGCTCTTTAAAAGATACCATTGCCAATTATGCTTATGGGTTTGAGTATAACGACAGTTTAAAAAAACACTTACTGCCCGACAGTGTAGCCGATTTAAAGTTTGTAATTTATTTAGACGGCATACAGGGTGATGGGGTAGTAAATTCAACCACTGCAGATTTACTGAAATGGGACAGGTCTTTAAAAAGCCATACGCTGCTTAGCGAAGCCACACAAAAAGAAATGCTGAAAGAGCAGGCTACGATTGATACCGTAAAGAAATCGTATTATGGTTTTGGGGTGTTTATGGAAAAGACAGAGTTGGGTAATGTTATTTCACACTCCGGCGGATGGCCTGGTTATACGACTTATCTGGCAAGAAATGTTGATAAAGACCAAACCTTTATCGTGTTATCGAACAATTCATCTCCTTCGCCGACAATTAGCTTAGCACTGCAACATATATTGAACGGCAAGCCGGTATTAATAGCATATCAACACAAAGCAATAACCCTTGACTCTGTAACCCTGCAACAGTTTGTTGGAAAATATAAAGCAACCAATGAAATAAGTATTGAACGCAGCGGTAACAAACTTTTCATGGTTACTTCAAACGGGCAAAAGTTTGAACTGAAACCTGAATCGGCCACTAAGTTTTTTTTTACCGATGGCAATGACCGCCAGATAGAATTTGAAATTGATGGCACCAAAAAAATTACAAAAGCATGGTTGATTAACTATGGGGTGAAAATAGCATTCGAAAAAATATGATAATGGCTTACACAACTAAACATTTACTACCATGAAGAAAATTACAATTACCACCATTGCCTTTCTGTTTTGCATTAGTTTGTTTGCACAAAAAACCCGTGCAAGAGATATTGGAATTCCATTTGATGGCACAACAGGAAAGTTCAATGCCATCACCGATGTAAAAGGTGTGGAAGTTGGTTATAGCACCATCATTTCCGGAACGGGAAAAAACATACGAGGCAAAGGCCCGGTACGTACCGGCGTTACTGCTATTTTACCAAGAGGAAGAAATAATAATCCAGTTTATGGAAACTGGTATTCATTAAATGGCAATGGAGAAATGACGGGCACCACTTGGGTGACTGAGTCAGGATTTTTAGAAGGCCCGATTATGATAACCAATACCAATAGTGTGGGTGTGGTAAGAGATGCAGTGCTGAAATGGTTTGTAAAAACGGGTTGGTACAAAGAAGATTTTTGGTACACCTATCCTGTTGTGGCAGAAACCTATGATGGGTTCTTAAATGATATTTACGGTTTTCATGTAAAAGAAAGTAATGCGTATGAAGCATTGGACAGTGCAAAGAGCGGCTTACTAAAAGAAGGAAATGTGGGTGGTGGTACGGGTATGATGTGTTTGGGATTTAAAGGTGGCTCGGGCACTTCATCAAGAGTGGTAAAAATTAAAGACTCCACTTATACTTTGGGTGTGTTTGTACAATCTAATTT
>JANORJ010000186.1:0-8890 GCA_031415255.1 Chitinophagaceae bacterium
ACAGGACTGTATTTTTACAAGATTAATGAAGCTGAACCGAAATAGCAAACTCTTCATCAACTACTTCCTTGGACCACTGTTATTTGTGTGGCTGTCATGGTCTATATACCGGCAAGTGCAAAAGCAACCAAATCTTGAAACAGCCTGGCAGGGTATTAAAGAATCCTTCAGTACTCCATTGGTCTGGAACCTCGTTGCAGTAATACTATTAATGATTGTAAACTGGTCTATTGAAGCCGTAAAATGGAAAATATCGGTTAAGCCTATTCAGCAGGTAAGTTTTTTGAAAGCACTTCGGGCTGTTTTATCAGGAGTATCTTTTTCTGTTAGCACACCTAACAGGGTAGGTGAATATCTTGGCAGAGTGTTATACATGGATGAAGGCAACCGGTTGAAAACAATTTCAATTACTATCGTTGGTAGCATCAGCCAACTCATTATTACATTGTTGATGGGTTGTATAAGTTTGATAATACTGCGCCCCGGTATAGAAGCCAATCAATTGCTTTCTCCCATCTGGATGAAAGTGATATTATATGGAACGATAGGGGTGTTGTCTGGACTCACACTTTTTTATTTTCGTTTATCGTTGATTATTAAATGGGTGGATAAGCTGCCGGGAAATAACCGGTTTACATACTTAATAAAAGCATTGGAAGATTTTGATACCAGTTTACTTTTCAAACTGCTGTGTCTATCTGCTTTACGATTTGTCGTTTTTATTATTCAGTATTACCTGCTGTTTCATTTATTTGGGGTAAATGTTTCCTGGGAAAATATTTTTTGGGCAGTCAGCGTTTCCTTTCTGGTAATGGCGGTGATACCAACTATTGCTATAGTAGAATTAGTACAGCGGGGAAAAGTGATGACCACCATCATGGCACTATTTACCACAAATGATTTGGGTGTAGGCTTTACCACTGCAGGCATCTGGCTTATCAACCTCATACTACCCGCTATTATCGGCAGCTTATTGTTTCTGGGAATGAAGAAAATTTATAGTAAAAAGGAAGATGAAGATGAAGGGAAAGTAGTTACCTGATATCTTCTAATTTAAAAAAATCTTTTGGTCGTATGCCTCTGTCTGTTTGTTGCAGGTTGCAACATTCATTTACCGGGTCATGTTCAAAGAAGAGAATATAATCTCCCTCCACCGCTTCTTTCAGAAAATATTTTTTTTCATTCAGTGTTGTTAACGGGTACATATCATAAGCCATCACATACGGAATGGGTATATGTCCGGCAGAGGGAAGCAAGTCAGCCATAAAGACAACGGTTTTGCCGTTGTAGTTTATTTGCGGCAGCATCATACTTTCTGTGTGGCCATTAACAAAGCGAACGGAAATGTTTTCGGTAAAAGATGTTTCTCCCAGTTTTCCATCAATGCCACCGGCTACTTCAATGAATTGTAAATTGCCACTTTCTTCTATCGGCAAAATATTTTCTTTCAGAAAAGATGCTTTTTCCCTTTCGTTGGGATATACTGCCCAGTCCCAATGTTCTTTATTGCTCCAGTACGTTGCATTTTTAAAGGCGGGTACTAATTTTTCACCTTCCTGTACAATACTTCCACCGCAATGGTCAAAATGAAGATGCGTTAAAAAAACATCTGTAATATCATCTTTACTAAATCCATATTTCGCCAGCGACTTATCTAATGTATCATCACCATGCAGGTAGTAATGACTGAAAAATTTAGCATCCTGTTTATCACCATTGCCATTGTCCACTAATATTAACCGGTTACCATCTTCAATTAGCAAACAACGCAATGCCCAGGAGCAAAGATTATTTTCATCTGCTGGGTTTATTTTATTCCACATACTTTTTGGAACAACGCCAAACATGGCACCACCATCAAGTTTGAAATAGCCAGTGTTTATTGAGTAGAGTTTCATTACGATGGAATTTATTTTATCTTTCCTTTAATACGCTGTCGGAAAGGTTTTCAAAAGCGGATTTATCATACATCGCAATAAAGTATATTGTTTTTCGTACAATTTTTTACACAAGTAATAATTCTTGCTCCACCACTTTTTCCTTTACCTTTTGATGTTATCGGCATCCTGATTTTAAAACAATCTTTTCCTAATGGGATACCCTGTACAGGATTTTCTTCCAAGGATTGCAGTAAGACACCAAAGTCTGATTTTATGGAGGGATATTTTTTTGAAAGGCTTTTAATTTCTTTCTCAAAATCGCTGATTGTTTTTATACTAAAGCTCATTCAGCAAATCTTTAGCGTCTTTAAGTTTTAGTTTTCCTTCTTCATGCAGCTTTACCTGATTAATCCTTTTAGGTAGGCTTTTCAAAAATTGAATCTTTGATTTTTTTGCTTTATTTTTTTCTTGAGTAAGCACAGAAGTGCGGATGTGTATTTTCTTGAGCATTTTTGATATCAGCTCAAATTCATCTTTATTGCGTGGTTTAATTACTATTGTTTCCATAGGCTAATTTACACTATTTTCTTTACTTCTGTTTTCGTCGAATTTGCATAAAATAATAACAGTAACCCGATAGCAAAAAATACTGTAAGTGCCAGCACCGAATTTCTTTGTGAGCCTGTCAATTCAGTAATAAGACCAAAACTAAATATCCCAACCACCGCTGCCATCTTTTCTGTTACATCATAAAAGCTAAAGAAAGAAACTGTATCTCTTGTTTCGGGTATCAGTTTGGCATGTGTTGAGCGGCTCAATGATTGTATTCCTCCCATTATAAAACCTACAGCGGCTCCTAACATATAAAATTCATAAATGCCGCCTACCGGTAAGTAATAGGCAGCAATGCATAAGAAGGTCCATAGCACCACCAACAGCATCAGGGTTTTTAGGTTGCCTATTTTGGAGGATAACCAGGAAATAGCATAGGCACCGGGAATAGCAATTATCTGAATAATAAGAATGGCAATGATTAAATTTTCTGTTGGTATCAGCAGTTCGCTTTTGCCATATAATGCCGCCACCAGCATCACCGTTTGCACACCCATATTATAAAAAAAGAAGGCCAATAGAAAACGTTTCAATTTAGGAAGTTCTTTTACCTGTATCCAAACTTTTCGCAGTTCTTTATAACCTTTTGATAATATATTATGCTGATCGCTACTTCCGGCAGGAACAGATTTGGGTAAACGTCGGAGTGAATACTGGCCAAAAGCCCACCACCAGAGGCCCACCAGTAAAAAAGAAATTTGAGAACCTTTACCTTCTGTAATACCAAACTTGTCATGCATTAACACAAAGACAAAGCAGATAAGTTGCAGTATTACACTACCAACATACCCATAGGCAAATCCTCTGGCACTTACACGGTCCCGGTCTTCTACGGCAGCAATTTCGGGAAGGAATGAGTTATAAAAAACCTGTCCACCCCAAAAACCTACACAGGCAATTATCATGGATACAAGTCCAAGTTGCAATGTACTGCCATCAAAAAAATACAGAAAAGCACAGGCAATGCTGCCCATAGTGAGAAAGAAATTCAGAAATTTCTTTTTATTGCCACGGTAATCGGCAATGGAGGAAAGCAGCGGCGACATAAAAGCAACAATGAGCATAGCGATGGCAATAGCATAATTGTAAAGTGCAGTGTTTTCAAATTGCCTGCCGAGTAAAGTAACTGTCGTTTTTGATACATTGGCATCATCTACTGCTACAGCTTCAAAATAGGTGGGAAAAATAGTAGAAGTGATAACTAGATTGTAAGAGGAACTCGCCCAGTCGTACATGGCCCAGCCGTTCACTACTTTTTTAGAAGCCGTTTGCATATTTATCGGTTGTTGCATAAAAGTAGGAAAACCGTTTGCATTTATACATAAAAAAGCGGCATGAAGATTCAGACCGCTTTTTTAGTACTTAATACTTTTAGTAATCCCAGGCTTTCACGGTGTTCATTCTTTCATCTGTCATACGAAATGTATAAGGAATGTCGGCAAACAAATTGTCTTTAATTTCTTTTGACACTTTATCAAGTGCAGTAATATATTCAGGATTAGTTCTTGCCGATTCTATCATCGGGTAGCTAATTATAAAACGATCTCCTTCTTTTGTCATATAGATTTCTGCACTTCCACCATTAAAAGAACCATTCTTAACAATATACTCTGCAATTGTTTTTGACTCATCATCCGAAACACCTTTCCAGTAAAAATCGACTCCGCTCATGCTGTCATGATCAAAATCTTCTTTGGTTAGCGTAGTCTCGTTTAGAGGAGGTGCTTCCAATGCTTTGGCAGTAGCTTCGTCATAAGGGATAGTTTTAAAATCTTTAAAACTGCTGTTGGCTAAAGCAATGTTTACTTTTTTGCCACCAAATATTTCTTTAGAGGCTTTAGCACCAATTATTTTAAATGCCTCATCAACTCCTTTCAATGTATCATACACAGATTTATTATACACAAAACGAATGGTGAATTCTTCTCCTTCTTTGGTAATCTGAACACTGGCTTCTTTACCAGAACTAAAAAATTCTTCCTTTAAAAATTCGCCGGTTTTTTTGGCGTCAGCTTCCGTCACACCATCGCCTTTGTAATAAACTTCGCCTTTAGTTCCTTCTACTTTAATTTTTTTGCCAAAGTTGGAACAAGCAGCAAGGGCTACGGTTACCAACATACAAAGAATAATTTTTTTCATGTGTTTGATTTAGGTTTTATGGTTTTGACAATGATGATTAATGCCGGAGTACGGCAGTGGTAAAATTAGTTATTTTATTTATGCAGTACCCCTGTCGCCAGTAATACCAGCAGGATGATACCGGCTATGATACGGTAGTAACCGAATAGCTTAAATCCATGTTTTTGTAAAAAGCCGATAAAAAATTTAATTGCCAGCATAGCTACAATAAAAGCTACTACATTACCAATGACAAATAATTTAATGTTGTCGCCAGAAATTGTATTGTATCCTTTCAGCAGTTTATATCCGGTGGCCGCCGCCATAGTAGGCACAGCGAGAAAAAAGGAGAACTCGGCAGCCAGTTTTCGGGTAAGTTTTTGTTGCATACCGCCAATAATGCTGGCAGCACTGCGGCTTACTCCCGGTATCATGGCCACACATTGCCAGATGCCAATAATAAATGCCTTTGGAAAACTTAACTGTTCTTCTGTTTCTATGGATGGATTTTTAAACAACGAATCAATAAATAATAAGATGATGCCACCTGCTATCATGCTAATGGCAACCGTAAGTGTACTCTCCAGCAAAGCATCTATTTTATCAGAAAAAATAAATCCTAACACTAAGGCTGGCAAAACGGCCACCAGCAGTTTCAGATAAAATTGTATTCCATTAGCCCCGCTGGTAAATAGCGAAGTAAATTTTTTCCAGTACAGAACCACCACGGCCAGTATAGCACCGAGTTGTATACCTACCGTAAATAGTTTGGTAAAATCATTATCCTCAACACCCATTATCTTTTCGGCAATAATCATATGTCCGGTAGAGGATACCGGCAAAAATTCTGTTAACCCTTCTACAATGGCAATAATAACGGCTTCAAAAATATTCATGCGTTGTTGATTAGTGCTGCAACATACTACTTCGAACATATATTGTCCAAAACTTTGCTGCTATTTTATCAGCTTTGCTATGCAGTACGATGTAAAATAAAAAAGCGACACTGGTATAGCATCGCCTTGTAATTTATTAATCGAATAGCCACTTATGCGGCTGTTGCTTTTGGTTTTTTGAAAATAGCAAATATCTCAATCACCAAACCTGCCAGTATAAGTATTGGTGCAATAGTAATGCGGGTAGCACTATACACTTTTGATTTGTCAAACACATTCGGGTCGGTATTCTTTCCGCCAGCCATCAGCAGCATACCTATCGCCATTACCACAATGCCCAGAAGCATCCACTTATAGTTCTCTTTGGTAAAAATAGAAGGAGTTCCTTTTTCGTTGCTCATTTCTTTCAATTTAGGAGGTGCAATATAGGGATTTTCAGTTTGTCGGGTGCCAGGTGTGAGCCGTCAGGAATTTAGCAATAGACACCTCACACCCGACATCTGTCAACTAATATAAATCATCCAGCTTCATCCTCAAATACTTTATCACACTCCGGTTGGTACTGAACAGGGTAATGCCGATGCCAATAATAATCAGCAAAAAGAATAATAAAAGCAGCATGCCCGTATCATGTATAGTTTTCAACCAGCCCACAGAGTTTTCAGCTATCAATACCACAATATATAGCAGGGCAGAAGCAATGGCGCCGCTAATGGCACCGTTAATAATAGCTTTTATATTCAACGGCTTGGCAATAAACCAACGGGTGGCTCCCACCATCTGCATGGTTTTAATAAGAAAACGATTGCTAAACATGGCCAGGCGGATGGTATTATCTATTAAGAAAATAACCACCAGCGAAATCAGTATTACCAGCACCAGCAGCCCGATACTCACTTTGCGGATATTTGTATTGAGCTTGCCTACCAATGCGTCCGGGTATTTTACATCTGTAACATACGTTTGCAGCTCCAGGTCTTTTTTAATACCGGCTAGGGTGTCAATATTTACATATTGTTTTTTTATGCGGAAGTAAATAGCATTAGGAAGCGGATTTTCATCCAGTACTTTGCTCCAGTCTTCACCGCCATCATCAATGTATTTTTTCTTACCGGTTTCTTTGGTCACAAATTCCAACGCCTTTACATAAGGCTTTGCAGTAATATAATTCATCAACGCCACACTGTCTTTGGGATTTAGGTCGCCACGCAAATAAACCCTCACTTCCACACTTTCTTTAAAATGGTCGCCTAATTTATTGGCATTAATAACCAACCAGCCAATGATGCCGAGCAAGAATAATACAAGGGTAACCCCGAGTATGGACATGAAATAGGACGGTTTGCCACGTTTAATAGAAGCTTTACCTGATTGAGACATGAAATATACTTTTTCAGATTAATGGATTACGGGCAAAAATAGCAGTTTATACCACTCGTATCTATAATTTAGCCAAACTGTTTTGGTATAATGCCGGTGTAGCAACCGTTTAGTTCAATGAAATTGAACTATTACGGATGCACAATCGGTATTAGGGCTACAATCAGTATTTTTGCTGCCCATTTAAACGGTTGGTGCAGCTTCATATTGCCATTTGTTTGTGAAGTTATTTGTTAAAGAATTTTTTTTATACTCCATATTTTTAGCGAAGGGGTATCAAGCTTATCATATATAAATTAAGTACCGGTAACAATAATTATGGAATACGATTTCAGAAGAATAGAAAAAGACTGGCAAAAGAAATGGAAAGATTCGAATGCTTACAAAGTATTTAATCCTGAGCCTGGCGAAGGGTTGAACAAACCCAAGTATTATGTGCTCGATATGTTTCCCTACCCAAGTGGTGCAGGGCTGCATGTGGGTCATCCGTTGGGTTATATCGCATCAGATATTTATAGTCGCTATAAAAGGTTGAAAGGCTTTAATGTGCTGCACCCAATGGGCTTTGATAGTTTTGGTTTACCAGCAGAGCAATATGCATTAGATACTGGTCAGCATCCGGCCGAAACGACAAAGAAAAATATTGAAACTTTTAAAAAGCAGTTAGACAATATCGGCTTCTGCTACGACTGGAGCCGGGAAGTGCAAACCAGCGACCCCAATTATTATAAATGGACGCAGTGGATTTTTCTGCAACTGTTTAATAGCTATTTCTGCAACACAGAGAAAAAAGCATTGCCTATTTCATTACTGATAAAAAAATATGAGACAAAAGGTGCGATGCCGAAGACCGGCGAGCCAATTCCCGGCAAACATTTTACGGCTTATGAATGGAATGCTTTTTCTGAAAAAGAGCAAGCAGATATTTTAATGAAAAGGCGGTTGGCTTTTTGTGGTTATGGTGAAGTAAACTGGTGCGAAGCATTAGGAACTGTACTGGCCAATGATGAAGTGGTGAATGGAGTAAGTGAAAGAGGCGGACACCCGGTGGTGAAAAAAACATTGCGGCAATGGTATTTAAGAATTACGGCTTATGCTGACCGTTTGCTGGAAGGATTGAATACCGTTGACTTTAGCGATGCAATGAAAGAAATGCAGAGCAATTGGATTGGAAAATCTTCTGGTGCAGAAATCACTTTCGCAATTAAAGGCTCAATACTCACAGCTCGCAACCCACAGCTTATAGTTTATACCACAAGACCTGATACCATTTTCGGAGTTGACTTCATGGTTATTGCTCCGGAATTAGATTTAGTAAACGAAATAAAATCTGCTGAACAAACTCCTGCAGTTGATGAATACCTCGCTTATGTAAAAAGCCGTAGTGAAAGAGAAAGAATGGCGGAGAAAAAAATCAGTGGTGTGTTTACGGGTGCTTATGCCGTGAATCCTTTTAGTGGAAGAGAAATTCCTATCTGGATTTCAGAATATGTGTTGGCCGGTTATGGCACCGGCGCCATTATGGCTGTGCCTTGTGGCGATGAAAGAGATTTAAAATTTGCCAAGCATTTTAATATTCCTGTTACCAATATTATTGGTGCACATTTTAATGGCGAAGAAGCAAACCCGACCAAAGATGCGATATTAGAAAACTCCGGCTTCTTGGATGGATTAGTAATGAAAGAAGCCATGGAAGTCGCAATAAAAGCATTAGAAGATAATGGCATCGGCACCAGAAAAATAAATTATAAAATGCGGGATGCAGCCTTCAGCCGTCAGCGGTATTGGGGAGAGCCATTTCCGATTATCTGGAAAGATGGAATTGCATATCCATTAGATGAAAGTGAATTGCCATTGCAACTTCCAGAAGTAGAAAAATATACTCCGGGTCCAGATGGACAAGGACCATTAGCGAACATTACTGAATGGGTTAACATCTCCTCACCCCCAGCCCCTCTCCACGGGGTGGAGAGGGGAGCGGCGGGAGTTCCTAAATATTCGGTA
>JANORJ010000187.1:0-2129 GCA_031415255.1 Chitinophagaceae bacterium
TCTCCGGGATAATCTTTTAGTAGCTTTTTCTTTACTTCTGTTAAAATGTACTCTTCTAAACTTGTTTTGGCTAATTTTTTAGGCGTGGTAAATATTATGTTCTTTAATTTAAAGGTGTACTGGTTAGACTCGGTTTTTGACACTTCAACAAGATCTCCAGGTTTAAAGTTTTTCTTATATACAGGGACTTGTGCAAACGAAACTGTTGTTAACGTAATAATAATGAAAGTAATAATTGCTTTTCTCATTTTGTTATTTTGGTGGTTTATTAAAATATTAAGACATAAAATTAAAATGTGCATTTCGTGAGTAAACGGGAAATCAACCCATACTAACACCGTGTTTTCACCCTGGCAGGCAGTTAAATTTTCAGCGAATAAGGAAAGATGACTGCAAGATGCAGCAGACAATTCAAAAAGTCAATAACCCTTTCGGGGTATTTTTTGCAAAATAAAACCCGGCTACTTGCCGGGCTCTCTATCAATTCTTCATGACTTTAATATATTTAAGCACACATCTCCACCTTAAAAGCCAAACTGAAATAACTGAAATAATGTCCTTTTATGTTGGCAGAATCACCACTCCACTCATGTCCAAATGTAAATGGCTGACGGGAATGGCTGGCAGCTTCGCCTATGCCAATCATTGCATTGTCAGTTTGCAAACGAAAACCGTACGTCATATCTTTTTTTAAGGAAACAGGTGGCAGCCCAAAACGAATCCACCGGGCATCATCACCTTTTTGTAAAAACAACGTGGCATCGCCGATGGCGGGTCCCCATGTTTTAGTATTCGTATCAAATTCATGCAGTGTTAATGCCATATCTCCAGCTTGGTGAACAGTAGATGAATACACTTGTATATTATTAACAAGGCCATCTGAAGGACAGGTAAAAGTTTGCCCTCCAAAATGATCATTGGAGTCGGTTTCTAAATGGCCGATCCAAAGAGTGGTGTTGTTTTGTGTTTGACTGAGAATGGGGTGGCTGCCAAGTTTTGTAGTTTGCATAGTATTGTATTTAGATTATTTAAAATACTTGTTATGCAGCAGCTTTGGCAGGGTAAGGGCTATTACTAATAACTGTTAGTGCCGATAGTTTATTGTGCAGGAAATGTGCTTGCCCAAAAGTATTTTCAGCACGGAGATTTCGAGAAAAAGGGTTCACAGAGTGTTCATCTCTCTATGTAACACTCCAATGCTCTGTTACTCTGTGTTTAAAGTCCCTTCATTAGAAACCACTTTCCGGGAATGGAATTTTTTTCCACCCCCTGTACAAAGCTTTTCGGGCTTTTACGATAGTTTTTGACTAAATTGATAGTGGCCTCAGGCAGCTAAAATCAAATGTGGATAACCCCAAAATCGGAGTGAAAAATTAGTGCAGAAAGAAAAATTTTTTTCAAAACAATTTTGCACCGTAATTCGCTTTACCGACTGACGGAAACATTCCACTAACTTAGAAATAACAATTTCTTAAAACAAGACAGGAAGATGCGCCTAAGGTCATTGCTAAAAAACAATGGTTTAACTTTTTATCGCCATAGCTGAAAAATGGATCTTACAAACCTCAACAAAGACCGCAAGCAAAGAAGAAAATCTTCATTGGATCTGGGAACAATGGTGTACGGTAAAGTGCCGCCACAAGCCAAAGAACTGGAAGAAGCAGTACTAGGTGCCATCATGCTGGAAAAAACAGCATTTGATTTAGCCATCGAAATATTGAAGCCAGAATGTTTTTATGTGGAAGCACATCAAAAAATATATCTCGCTATGCAAAGCCTGGCTAATAAAAGTCAGCCCATAGATATTTTAACGGTGGTAGAAGAACTGCGGTTCAAAGAAGAATTAGAAATGATTGGTGGTCCTTATTATGTTACCAAGCTTACTAATGCAGTTGTTTCTTCTGCCAATATAGAAGCTCACTCAAGAATTATTCTACAAAAATTTATTCAGCGGGAGCTGATAAGAGTAAGTGGTGAAATAATCGGCGATGCATATGAAGATTCTACCGATGTATTCGATTTGCTTGATGATGCAGAAAGCAAATTGTTTGAGATAACTAACAATCACCTCCGCAAAAATTTTGATACCATTGATTCTGTATTGGTAAAAACTATTCAGCGGATAGAAG
>JANORJ010000188.1:0-2968 GCA_031415255.1 Chitinophagaceae bacterium
TTCTGAAACCGCAGCATATTGTGCAAGAGTAGATTTTACTTTTTTCGATACATCTTCCCATAAGTCTTTAGCACTTACATACCCTTTTGTATTTTCTTTTAAAAATTTTGTCAAATAAAAAATAAACTCACTATTGTCAGGTACTTCTTCCACGTTTCCACTGGACATTACTTTGCGACTGTCCAGCTCATATTGTTTCTTAATATCATTAGGTACATCGGGGGAGGTTTTGCGGGTAAAAGTACCACTGTAGCAAGCATCAAGAAGTATTAGAATATGTTTTGCATTACTTCTTAGCAAGGCTTTAAAAATATCCTCTGATGTTATGTAATAAGAAGTCAGATCGTTCCGGGCAGAACTCGGCACCAGGTAGCCATCTATTTTACCCATTTTATCTATGGTAGTGTCGCCATGACCGGCATAAAAAATCAACAGGTTGTCTTTATTCGTCATTTTTTTACAGGTAGCTATTATCATTTCCACAATATCTTCCCTGTTACGGTTATAAAGAGTAACGACATTGGCTGAATCGAAAGTGTATTGCTTAACTAAAATATCTTTTAAAAGATTAGCATCTCTTATGGGTGTTCTTAAATCGGGAATTGTAGGATCTATATAATCTTTTTCTGCAATTAACACAGCATAATACTTTCCTGCAGACGGTGCTGCCGAGGCATTAGTTCCGCTATTAAATTTGTTATTTGTTAATTCATTTAAATCAAAAGTTTTAGAGGTCTTATTTCGTTGCTTATTGAAAACAGTTATTACTAAAGAAGTAACGTTAGGCTTTAATGTAAGGTTGGCAAAAAAAACGCCACTGCCATCCACAGTAGCAGCAAAACCATTAATTTTTAATGAGTCTATTCCTGCCTCATCTTTTGCTTCTCCAATTAACTGTACTTTTAAAATGCTGCTGTCAGCTTCAATAACAAATCCTCGGGTTTGCTTCTGAACGTTGGCGGTTAACACTTTTATTTCGGCAGGTTTTTTATTTAAACTTCTGGTAAGGGTTTGTTTTTTTTCCAAACTTATCAACGCCTCACCAAGGTCTGGTTGCCTTGGGTCTATTACTAATGATTGGTCATAACTAACTTTTGCTTCATCATATCGTTCCAGTTTTTCTAACACATATCCATTTAGGGAAAGCACATCCATGTAAAGCCGCTTGGTTTCATCTTTTGGTTCTGCGCCGTATGTTTTAGATGCGCTATCAAGACTCGCCAATGCATCATTCCACTTACCGTCTGCTACTTGTTCCACTGCCTTTACATAGAAATTATAAAATTTATATTTATCCTGCGTTAAAAAAGATTCAAATTTCGTATCACCAAATCGGGCATTTTGTTCTTTGTATGTTTTTTTATCGGCGTACACTTTGTAAAACAAGGCTGCTTCGCCAAATCGTTGTAGCCGCACAAGCGGTGAAATGATATTTATATATGGATTGCCATGATCGGGCATTTTTAAGAGGTAGGTTAAAAAATCAAGGATAGAAAGCTCATATTTTCCCAGACTGTTGTAAAATAAGCCTCTGTAGTTATTGTTTACATAGTTGGAAGAATCAAAACTAAAGACCTTGGAAATATCCTGCAGGGCAGCGTCAATTTGATTGCTGTAGTAATAAGCTTTACATCTGTTTCTGTAGTTGTCAGCGTTATTGCTATCCAGGGTTATCAGTTTGGTATAATCTTGAATCGCTGACTCATAGGCTTGTTGTTTTTGAAACAAGTCGCCACGAGTTTGGTAGTAATTTTTTATTCGTTGATAATTAATTGGCGCAACAAATTCAACCTTGATGGCAGTTGTATAATCTGCTATGGCAGAATCAATATTTTTATTTTGGTTATAAGCGTTTCCCCGATGATAATAAAAACTGGATGAATCAGGTTGAAGGCTGATTGCTTTAGAACAATCCTGTATAGCCTTGTCGTATTGCTTAATTCTGTGATAGGCGACGCCCCGTTTGTAATAAGCATTTGTATAACCGGCATCCATGCTGATAGCTTTAGTATAATTGGTGATGGCATCCGTATATTTTAGCTTAAAAAGAAATTCATCACCTTTTATGAAATAAAATTTTGCGTCTTTAACATCCTGTGCAGCGGAGGTAGCAACATTTAAAAACATTATGGCAAGCAAAAGGGCTGCAGGTGAAAAAAAATGAAGTCGCATAAGAGGCAGTTTACTTATTAACAATAAAACGTACTGAACACCCCGGTATATTTTTATATTAATTATGTTTCATCTCCACCAGAAAAAACAAAACAGACCTGTCTTCCGCCGGAGCCACAAAGTCTATTCTGTCTTCCCGGAATTTAATTTTTCTTATATCAAGCAGTCGGGTGCTCAATTTTTCTTTTACTCCCTGCGGGATATTTCTCTTTTTTTCAGTGATATAGTTTTTTAATCCTTCAAAATCAATGGAATCTTTGCTATATAAAATGCAGAAAGTTTCTTTGCCCACTGTTTTATCGAGAGTAGCATGATCATTATCCGAAGGCAGATAATAAGTGGCATCGGAAGAGTTGATAGCGGCGCTGAAATACGTTTCAACGGGAAAGAGAAGCGATATTTTTTTATTAGAATCTTCTCCAAATATATAGATGTAGCAAGGTGAGTTGGTGCAGAATTTAATTTTAAACTCGTCACCACTGTTTAAGGGCTCAGTAATCTTATATAAACTGTAGTCTGCCTTTCCTGCACCGGGTACAACAACGTTTTTGTTGTTTATTTTTGTCCTTGTTACTTTTAATGGAATATCCTTCTCATTCTTCCATTTCACAAATTCAATACTACCTGACAATTCCGTTTTTCCGGCTTCAAAATCCATCAACTCTACGGCGTAAACACCATCTTTCATCACTTGTTTATACGGTAACCAAAGAAAGCCCTTATTACCCCAGGTAGTGCCCCAACTGTTTATTACTTCAAAAGCACCACCCGCCATTTTATCATCATATCCAACAAT
>JANORJ010000189.1:0-4571 GCA_031415255.1 Chitinophagaceae bacterium
GTAGTTTTACGAATCTACATCAAGTATTTGTGCCTGATTTCATTAAATACCTGTACCTCTTACTTGCTACAAAAAATACCACGTTATATCTTAGCATAAGAATATCAGAGAAACCAATTTCGTAAAATCCAATAAATCCAATTGTATGAAAAGACGTATTCGTAAAGTCGCAAACTTTTTTGCATTCAACCTTTTGTTCTTCGCTTTGTACCTGAACTTTATTCACAAAGACAAAACTGCTATTCAGGGCGGCGACCAAACCGTTCAGCCAAAAGCTGCCGCTTTCAGTGGCACTGTGTTGGTGGATAATCCTGACCAGTATCTTCAACAGAAGAACGAAGCTACAGCTACAACTCAAAAATCTGCATCATTAAAAACTGAAGAGAATGAAGGTACAGCACTGAAACTTTCAATAAACTAATCAAAGCAGCGTTAACATATCAGCACCCCGGTCAAATGACCGGGTTGTTGTGTTTTTGGATGTGCCTGCCATTGAATTCTTTACCTTAGTGGCATGGAAAAAAAAGTCTTTCTCCTCGATGCGTTTGCCCTTGTTTTCAGAGCTTACTATGCACTGATTCGTAATCCACGATTAACATCTAAAGGCAAAAACACCAATGCTCAGTTTGGTTTTACCAACGCATTAGTTGAGTTAATTACCAAACAAAAGCCATCCCACATGGCTGTTTGTTTCGATACTTCTGCACCTACCGAACGGCACACTGATTTTGCAGCATACAAAGCCAACCGGCAGGAAACTCCTGAAGACATCAGAGCAGCTGTACCTGATATAAAAAAAATTATAGAGGCATTTAATATTCCTGTGATTGCCATAGATGGTTATGAAGCAGATGATGTGATTGGTACGCTTAGTAAACTGGGAGAGAAAGCTGGCTATGAAGTGTATATGGTAACACCGGATAAAGATTACGGTCAGTTAGTTTCTGAAAAAATAAAAATATACAAACCAGCTTACCAAGGTGGTGATGTGGAAATAATGGGACCGGAAGAAATTTGTGCCAAGTGGAATATAAAAGATGTAAGCCAGGTAATAGATATGCTGGGCATGATGGGTGATGCTGTGGATAATATTCCCGGCATACCAGGAGTTGGTGAAAAAACTGCAGCCAAATTTTTGGCAGAATATGGTACACTGGAAAACACACTAGACAATGCTGATAAGATAAAAGGAGCAATGGGAGAAAAGGTGAAGAAAGGAAAAGAGATGGCGATACTTTCTAAGAAATTAGCCACAATCATCACCAATGTGCCGGTGGAGTTTCATGAAGAAGATTTTAGATTGAAAGAATGGAATAAAGAAGCATTGAAAGAAATATTTGCCGAACTAGAATTCAAAACATTGGGTAAAAGAATACTTGGCGATGATTTTTCTGTGGCCGGTTCATCAAAAGGAGTGGTAGAGAAAGAAATACCACAGGGTGTGCAGACAGATTTGTTTGGTAACGTAATAGAGAGTCAGAAGTCAGCAGTCGTGAGTCAGGAGTCAGGGTCTGAAGATTCGGAAATTGCTCAAGGATTAACGGTTGATAAAAATATTAATAATACTGAACACAAATATGAAGCTGTGGAAGGTGATGCTGCCATTAAAGAATTGGTAGCGGAGCTAAAGAAGCATGATGAAATATGTTTTGATACAGAAACAACCGGCATAGATGCTAACGATGCAGAGCTGGTTGGATTAAGCTTTTCTGTAACCCCTAGCGAAGCATTTTATGTTCCCTGTCCTGCTGATATAAAAAGAACAAAAGAAATTCTTGCTCATTTTGAATCTTTATTTGCAGATAATAAAAAAGTATGGATAGGGCAAAATACTAAATATGACCTGCTGCTATTAAAATGGTATGGTATAGAAATAAAAGGCGAATTATTTGACACAATGCTGGCACATTATGTAATAGAACCGGAAGGCAAAAGAAGCATGGACGTATTAAGCGAACGTTTTCTTGGTTATGAGCCAGTACATATAGAAGAGCTGATTGGCAAAAAAGGAAAGACACAAGGCAGCATGAGAGATGTGGAAGTAGAAAAAGTAAAGGAATATGCTGGAGAAGATGCAGACATTACCTTACAACTAAAAAACATTTTTGTTCCTTTATTAAAAAGTAAAGAAGTAGAAAAGGTTTTTAATGAAGTAGAAAATCCATTGGTAAAAGTGCTAGTGGATATGGAGTTTGAAGGAATAAGAGTTGATGAAGAATTTTTGAACGATTATTCTAAACTATTAGAAAAAGATGCCAAGACCGCCGAAGAAAGTGTATATAAACAAGCCGGTGTCCGTTTCAACCTGGCATCTCCCAAGCAACTAGGTGAAGTATTATTTGATAAGTTGAAACTTGACCCTTCTGCTAAAAAAACAAAAACGGGGCAGTATCAAACCGGCGAAGATGTGCTACTCAAACTGGCAGCAAAAGGACATCAGATTGTTGATGACATTCTTGCATTTCGGGAGTTAACGAAATTAAAATCAACTTATGTAGATGCTCTGCCTTTAATGATAAATAAAAAAACAGGAAGAGTACATACTTCCTATGCACAAGCGGTGGCAGTAACAGGAAGACTCAGTAGTAATAATCCCAACCTGCAAAACATACCAGTAAGAACTGAACGGGGAAGGGAAATAAGAAAAGCATTTATACCAAGAGATAGTAAACATATTTTATTATCTGCCGATTATTCACAAATTGAATTAAGAGTGGTAGCCGCCATCAGTGGCGATAAAAATATGTGTGCTGCTTTTACTAAAGGAACAGACATACACACGGTAACGGCAGCAAGAGTTTATAACGTACCAGAAAATGAAGTAACAAAAGAAATGCGGTACAAAGCCAAGAGTGTAAACTTTGGTATCATCTACGGGCAAGGTGCATTTGGATTGGCCGACAATCTTGGCATTTCCAGAGCAGAAGCCAAAGAAATTATTGACAATTATAAAAAAGAATTTCCTGGCATACAAAAATACATGGACGACACCATCAACTTTGCCCGAGAAACCGGCTATGTAGAAACATTGATGGGAAGAAAAAGATGGTTGCGAGATATTAACTCCGCCAACTTCACCGTTCGTGGTTTTGCCGAACGAAATGCTATTAACTCCCCCATACAAGGAACAGCGGCTGATATGATAAAGCTAGCCATGCAAAAAGTGCAAGCTGCGATGAAGAAAGCAAAAATGGAAAGCAAAATGATTTTGCAGGTACATGATGAATTAGTATTTGATGCCTTAAAATCAGAAGTAAAAGAATTAAAGCCACTGATATTAGAAAATATGCAATCAGCTATGCTGCTACCGCATAATGTTCCAGTAATAGCAGAATGTGGAGAAGGAAAAAATTGGTTAGAAGCACATTAATTTAATTAATAATTAATAATTTCTTATATAGCCAGGTTTCTTTAAAAGTAATCCGGGTTATTTCCAAAGTCATAAATTAGTACACATCGTATAAACTAAGTTTGCATACTATGCAACCTGTAATTTATTATTGTTATGATGCCTATTGCGGCTGGTGCTATGGTTTTAGTCCGGTAATAAAAAAAATAGCCGACGAATACAAAGACCTACTTTCTTTTGAAGTGCTGAGCGGTGGTATGATACCGGCTGAAAATCCACAACCGATTAGCGTTATGGCTGGTTATATAAACGAAGGTTATAAAAGAGTAGAAGAAATGACCGGAGTTAAATTTGGCGAAGACTTTCTCTGGCATATCCGAAATTCGGAAGAAAGTGATTGGTACCCTCATTCTGAAAAGGCCGCTATTGCTTTATGCATTTTTAAAGAACAGTATCCTGAGTTGCAAGTTGATTTTGCAGCCGACCTGCAATATGCATTGCACAATGAAGGAAGAGATTTAACAGACAATGAAGCCTATCGCCACTTGTTGGAAAAATACAGCATTGATGCTGACGATTTTTATACCAAGCTGAAAAACGAAGCATACAAAGAGAAAGCCTTGTACGAATTTTCTTTGTGTAAACAATTGCAGGTAACTGGTTTTCCGGCTGTATTGCTGCAGGCAGGTGAAACAAAATTTTATCTCGTAGCAAGAGGTTATACAACCTATGAAGATGTAAAAGGCAGAATTGATAATATCCTGAAAGAAATCAATGCAGCCAATGCTGGATAAAAAAGATATTGAAAACCGTGACGACTTGCTCCTGCTTATGCAACAGTTTTATAAAAAATTGTTGGCTGATGATTCTATCAATTATCTTTTTACAGATATTGCTAAAGTAAATCTCGACCATCACTTTCCGGTGTTGGTTGATTTCTGGGATTCTATGCTGTTTCAAACAGGTGCTTACCAGAAGAATGCCATGCAGCCTCACTTGGCTTTGCATCAAAAATCTCCGTTAGACAAACAGCATTTTGAAACATGGCTGCGCTATTTTAAAGAAACCGTTGATGAACAATTTGACGGTAATAATGCGTTTATTATCAAAGAAAGGGCTACCAGTATTGCTACGGTTATGCAGATAAAAATCAAGCAGTTAAGTTAATCAATCACTATTCATCCGGCGATTTTACGGCTCCATCCTTTATTTCTTGATAACT
>JANORJ010000190.1:0-3570 GCA_031415255.1 Chitinophagaceae bacterium
GAGCTAATGTGTATGCAAGATTATATAAACCAGCTAACCCCGATCCTAAAAAGCCGGCGGTGATATTTGTACATGGTGCAGGTTATTTACAAAATGCACATAAGTGGTGGAGCAGTTATTTCAGAGAATATATGTTTAACAATTTGCTGGCAGATAACGGTTACTACGTAATGGATATTGATTATCGTGGCAGTGCTGGCTATGGCAGAGATTGGAGAACTGGCATTTACCGCTTTATGGGTGGAAAAGATTTAGACGACAATGCTGATGGGGCAAAATATTTATCTGAAAATTTTGGTGTTGATCCAAAACGAGTTGGTGTGTATGGTGGTTCTTACGGTGGCTTTATTACATTGATGGGAATGTTTAATCAACCCGATGTGTTTGCAGCAGGTGCTGCATTACGACCTGTTACAGATTGGGCAAATTATAATCATGGCTACACAGCCAATATTTTGAATGAACCATTTAATGATAGTATTGCGTACAGGAAAAGTTCTCCGTATTATTTTGCAGAAGGATTGAAAGGCAACTTACTTATCTGTCATGGCATGGTGGATGTAAATGTTCATTACCAAGATGCCGTTAAACTAACACAACGGTTAATTGAATTGGGAAAAAACAATTGGGAGCTGGCTTCTTACCCAATGGAAGATCATGGCTTTGTGGAACCAAGCAGCTGGACCGATGAGTATAAAAGGATATTTAAGTTATTTGAAACAGTGTTAAAGAAGTAGTTTTTGTTTTAGTCTATAGTCTTTTGTTTATTGTTGTTGAAAAGAAATAATTTATGACTGCCATACTGCAATCATTATACTTTCATGTGTTTTTAGCCATAAACGACCCAACTATAAACACTAAACTACAAACCACAAACTTCTCTATATTTGTAACCTAACAATCGGTTATGGCAAAGCAAATTGAAGATTTTGATGCTAACCTAGCTGGCGAAGAAGGAAAGTCGGAAGAGACAAAAGCCAGTTGGTTCAAACGCATCAAAAAAGGGATTAATACCAAGACCTCAGAGAAAAAAGAAACCCCAGAAGGGCTTTGGGTGAAATGCCCTGATTGCAATTTTATTGGTACCATGTCAGAATTGCGGGAAGATTTATTTGTATGCCCCAAATGCAGTTTCCACCATCGCATTAACAGCAGTGAATACTACGACATACTATTTGATAATGCCGAATTTGTAGAGTTGTTTGATAACATCCGTAGTAAAGACTTTTTGGAGTTTACCGATCTGAAACCATACAAAAAAAGATTAGAAGACATCTGGAGTAAAACAGATTTAACAGACTCTATGAGAGTGGCCGCAGGAAAAGTGGGTGGCAATGATATTGTAATTGCTTGTATGGATTTTGAATTTATCGGCGGTTCGCTGGGCAGTGTGATGGGAGAAAAATTTTCCAGAGCGGTTGATTATTGTATCGAGCATAAAATGCCGTACATGGTCATCAGTAAAAGCGGTGGTGCCCGAATGATGGAAAGTGCTTTCTCTTTAATGCAGTTAGCAAAAACGAGCGGCAAGCTATCTCAATTAAGTGATGCCAAACTTCCGTATATCTCTTTATTAACTGACCCTACGTTTGGCGGTATCTCCGCCTCCTTTGGAATGCTTGGCGATTTAAATATTGCAGAACCAGATGCACTCATCGGCTTTGCTGGTCCACGGGTTATTAAAGAAACGATTAAAAAAGATTTACCACCCGGCTTTCAACGCAGTGAATTTGTGCTGGATCATGGCTTCCTCGATTTTATTGTGCCAAGAAAAGAGTTGAAGGATAAATTGGCGACTGTATTGGGCTTATTTAAGAATTAATATCAATCACATAATCAATCAATAAGAGGTATTTTTGCCTCTTATTTTATTTTATAGATGACAGAAATAAAAAACCGCTCCATCTACCACGAATACTTCATAGATACAAAATATGAAGCAGGCATGGTATTGCTTGGCACAGAAATAAAAGCCATGCGAACCGGAAAGGTTAGTTTTAATGATAGTTACTGTTTAATAGCCGATGGCGAAGTATGGCTTAAATCTCTCAATATTGCCCAATATACCCATGGCAATATGAACAACCACGACCCGGTAAGGGATAGAAAATTACTTTTACACAAAAAAGAAATTACTAAAATTGTAGCCAAGTTAAAAGAGAAAGGCTACACCCTGGTACCGTTGCGCATTTTTATGAATTCAAAAAATATTGCTAAAATTGAAATTGGTCTTGCCAAAGGCAAAAAACTACACGATAAACGGGAAAGCATCAAACAAAAAGATGTGGAAAGAGAAATGAAACGATTCCTGAAATGATAATTAACTTACAGTAGCATTAATCAGCTATATTTTTGGAGTTCGTTACAAACCTTCTATGAAGAAAATACTGGCACTTACTCTTTTACTACTCTCCCTTCACTCCCATTCCCAATCCGTATTTGGCTACTGGTATGGCGATGCCAATGTAAAATCAAATAGCTCTGCGAATAATTACCTGGTAGAACTAGTGTTGCAACCGGAAAAAAATTATGTAAAGGGTATCCTTAACTATTATTTTAAAGATACCTATCGCAGCCTGCAGGTGCAGGGAAATTATAATGCCGCCACCCGGCAACTAAGCCTCTATAATATTCCGATAGTTTATCATGGTTCTATCTCCAGTTTAGAGGTTGATTGTATGATGAATATGCAGGCCACCTTACGGGTGTCGCAGACTGGATCTGATATTGTAGGTTCATTTGTTGGCTTGCCGGATTATAAAAATGTTTGCCCCAACATCAATTTCAGTCTGCACCTTAATGCAGATGCCAGCAAAAAAGATTCTGTACTAAAAGCCATCAGCGAATACAAAGAAAATGTGCAGGTGTGGAAACCCTCTGCCACTGACACACTTCCTCCTGTTAATGTCTATCAACGCAAAGTGATTAACTATGTAATTGAAAAAGAATACACCCAACGGGAAAATGTGGTGAGTAATGAAATTGAAGTATCATCCGATTCGCTAAAAATAGACTTCTACGATAACGGCGAAATAGACGGCGACTCTGTTTCTTTTTTCTTCAATAATAAACTAATTGCCTTTCACCAAAAACTAAGCACCCGGTCTATTCATTTCGATATTGTACTTGATTCATTGCTGAAAGTAAATGAGATGACCATGTTTGCAGAAAATCTTGGATCCATTCCGCCCAATACGGCATTGATGCAAATTTATGATGGCAAAAAAAGGTATGACATTCGTATTTCCAGCACCCTGGAAAAAAATGCCACCATCAGAATTAAGCGAAAGAAAGATGAAATAAAAGTTCCGAAATAAACGGTATATCAACGTTTATATAGCAATTGAATCATACACAACCACTTTTTGCCAGAGGGAAGAACACTCTTCAACAAACTTTAAGTGGATAGGGTCTGTCTGGTAACTATCCTGATCTGCCTTGTTATTAAACAGTACCAACCAGGAAACAGCATAAGAACCATCTATCACTTCCCTACTCGTGGCGGCAGGTTTACCTATTTGAAACTGTTGTATTGTTTTAACAACAGATAATTTTTTTAACCCGGCAACC
>JANORJ010000191.1:0-4961 GCA_031415255.1 Chitinophagaceae bacterium
GCCAGCCATTAAGCGGCCACCGAGTGAACGGGGTTCGCAGTAGCCGGTCAATAAAATAGTGTTACGGCTGTTCTCAATATTATTACTTATATGATGCTTTACCCTACCGGCATCGGCCATGCCACTGGCAGAAATGATGACCATCGGACCATTTTGAAAATTAAGTTGTTTGGATTGATCTACTGTTTGCACATAGCGAAGACCTTTGAAAGCAAACACATCTGTATCTGATTCCATCAATTTCTGAATGGTCTTATTAAAGTAGTGAGGATATTTTTTTACAATCATTGTCGCTTCAATACTTAACGGACTGTCCACATAATAATCCAAATCGGGCAAACGGTTCTGTACCTCTAATTGATTAAGGGCAAATAACAACTCTTGTGTGCGGCCTACACTAAATGCGGGCATAATAAGTTTTCCTTTCTTTTGCAGGCAGGCTTTTTCAATCCAGCGCAGCAGCATGTCGGGTGTTGTCACATTATTATCATGCAGGCTATTGCCATAAGTTGATTCTAATAAAATATAATCAGCTTGTGGAAATGTTTCCGGCGATTTTAATATAGCATCCCGGTAGCGGCCCACATCACCACTGAAAGTGAGGCGGGTTTCTTTTCCATCTTCCTTTACTCTTACATGTACACAGGCACTGCCAATGATATGACCCGCATCGGTGTACATAGCCTGCACACCATCTATCACATCAAACCATTGACCGTAATTTCTTTCTTCCAGATGACCAACAGCTCTCTTTGCATCTTCAATAGTATATAAAGGACGCAGATAAGGCAAGCCTTCTGCAGCACGACGTTTGTTTTTATATTTAATATCATCTTCCTGTATCTCTGCAGAGTCTGCTAACAAAACTGTCGTTAGATCTTTAGTGGCAGGAGTGCAAAATATTTTTCCGCCAAAGCCTTCCGAAGTTAACCGGGGAATTAAACCACTGTGATCAATGTGTGCATGAGACAGCACCATCGCATCCACTTCTTTGGGTTCAAAACCAAAATTTCTGTTCAACGTATCAGTCTCTAAGCCTAACCCCTGAAACATACCGCAGTCTAATAAAACTTTTGTGCCATTCTTTAGAGTCAGTAAATGTTTGGACCCAGTAACTGTTCTAGCTGCTCCGTGAAATGAGATTTTCATAAGCCCCCTCCGCCCCCTAAAGGGGGAACTAAATTCCCAACCTTTGGAGATTGTTTAATTGTTATTAAATAAATAATTAATTCCTACTCTTTGCTTTAAATGACCAGGTAATGTAAAACTCCGCTACTACATCTCCTTCCTTATTTCTTCCAATTGATTTTGCGTTTACTATTCTTGCTTCGCCGGTAGCAATAGTTTCTTCAATCGCTTTGCTAAACAACTCTCCATCGCTACACACAAAATCAGTTCTACCGGTTGCTTTCTTAAAATATTCTGAATCTACTTTTACAACCAGCATAGAAACCGGTGGATTTATTTTATACAAATGCGCCATTGCCAAAGCACCGGTACTCATTTCTGCTGCCATGCTGAGGCAGGCAAAATAAGTGGATCGAAAAGGGTTTTGCGACATCCATTTATAAGGAACAGAAACTTTGCATCTTCTTTCATCCACTTCTCTTACCCTTACTCCGGCAAAATAAGCAGCGGGTAATTTTGAAAACAGAAACATCCTGAATTTAACCGGATGCTTCATTATTTTAACAAAAGCACTTGCGTTGGGATTCATTTATTCTTCGTTAGATTGTAGTATCTGTCTGACAGACTCTTTATTGTTTATCAATCGCCACCACACAAGCTACTGCTTTATTGCTGTTGGCATCTACTTTAAAAAAAATTCTTCCATCGCTGGTGTTAGTAAACCGGGAAGAACTGATCAAAATACTTTGTAAGGCTTCATTTACTTTTTCCAAATAATCAGGACGGCTGCTGCGGCTGATAGCCTGATTTAGTGCATTATAATCCAACTCATCTTTGCTTACTACAATGGCAATAAAGTCTTTGTTGCCCAAACTATCCGCTTCCATAGATTGTGCTTTTGGAAATAAACGATAGCCGGTGATGCCACAATACGGTGAGTGCTTGGAAACAGTTTCACCTTGTTTTAGATAAGGAAACAATACAAAACTGGTGTTATTTGTTTCCATGCCAAATACATAAATGTAGCATTCCGTTTTATTTTCAATCGACATTTTGAAACGGGTGCCTTTCCTGATAGGTGTGGTAGTCTGAAACATATTGCCAGCAGTTACCCGCAGTGGAATATTTTTTCCGCCATCATTATTCACCAAACCAATATTACATTCTAAAGGAATGTTTGCTACCTCTGTTCTTTTTGGCAATGGATCAATGCCATACGCTTCTCTGACATACTTATTGAAATCACCATAGCGAACCCAACCCACACCATCTTTACCCCATTCCGGTCCCCAGCTATTCATAATCTGGAATGCACCGCCAAACTTTCTATCATCATACCCAATTACACTCATGGCATGGCCACCCATTCCCATTTGCGATTGATCCATCCCCTGCGGTTGCCAAAGCTCTTTCCCTATCATATCCTGCATAAAACTCTGACCCACCATCATACCAATGGCTACCGGTGCATTTTTTGACAAATGTTCTTTTATTCCTCTTACACTTATTTCATTTACGTTGTCACCATTGGTAATTCTGGTAAACCCATGAATTACATTTTGCCTTCCTTTCTGCACATCAGAAGAACTTGGTTCTCTATCGCAGTCCTGATCGTTATATGGATATTGGCTCAATGGAACACCACCATTGCGACTCATCGCCTCCATTGCTCTTTGCAGATAAGAACCCTGGCAACCGTCCAACTTTATCTGGTTGTATAAATAAGAAGGGCTGAATTTGATTTGATTGGGGTCGGCTCCGGTTGCGGCGGCCGTCAATATTGTTTGCGAAGCATAAGCACAGCTCCAGGCCACGCAACTTCCCTGTTGTCCCTGATTACTTCTATCGGGTGCATATTTTAATAAGGAAACTGCCTCTGGTAATGGATTTTTACCGGCATTGTCTTCTAATCCTTCATATACCGATGCTTTATTAAATTCGCTTTTATCGAAATTATAGCCGCTACCAGAGAATTTTTTAACAACATCGGCTACATTACAAACACCACTTTTGAAAATTAGGAATGCCCCGGCACCCAAAATCAGCAAAAAAAAGATTCCCTTGCCTTTGAACAAGCCCATCAGCATTGGCAACAACGACATAAGGCCACCGCCACCACCGGGAAAGTTGGGGCCACGACCACCACCACCGCCACTATCATCATCTTGTTGATTAGGGTCTATCGGATCATCGGTCATTCTTATTGGCATAACAAAAATTTTAGTTTTTAAAAGGTACTTAAAAATAGGAAGTTCAGATGGATTTAAAACGGCAATGGTGGTATGTTATAACAATTATTTTTCCCCGTTCTGCAACGATTGTGGCAAAGAATCGTCAATTTCGGTAATTATATTATTATTCCACTTTTGAAACGGGTCTACTTATCACCTATTATTTATAATTATTTACATGAAAAGAATTACTACTTCCTTTTTTTTCCTTTTTGCTATCTCCACAATTGTTGTTGCCCAAAAAGTAAACGGTAAACTAAAATTTGAACAAGGACAAACATTGGAAGTGAGCATGAAAGTGAAAACCACTATCTCTCAGCAGGCCATGGGTCAGGCTATTGATTTTAATGTGGATGCCACTGGCGACCATTCTTATAAAATAACCAACACAACAGAAGATAATACCACCCTTAATCACAAAGTGCAACATATCACTTTTGCATTTGATGGCATGGGACAAAAAAGAAGTTTTGACTCCAATGTAGAAAAAGATATGAACGGACAATTTGGTAAGCCAATAAAAGATATGTTGGAAAAAAAATATGACATCATTATCAACCCAACAGGAACAGTGTTGATGGCGATGCCAGAAAAAGTGGTACTGTCGGAAGGAGACAGCCGCATGGCAATAATTACCAGTATGCTGAAAGATGTGCTGGACCTTGTGCAACCACCAAAAAAAGGCGGCCCCAGTTTTTTTAAAATAATGCCAGATGGTGAAGGTGGAAAAGGTGATAGCTGGACTACTTCTTTTGATGCAGGCAATGGAAAAGTGGAAACCGGTTACACTATTGCCGATATTAATGACTCAACAATTGTTGTTGACTTCTTCGAAAAATCTGTTACGGTGACCAAAGCAGAAATGATGGGCAGTGAAACGACCACTACCTTGAATAATAAATCAACCGGTAAAATTATTCTTGACAGAGCCACCGGTATTATAAAAGAGAAAACTATTAGCACTGAATCAAACGGCAATACAGAAGCCCCATTTGGCACATTACCAGTTACTTCAAAAACGACTACTGTTATTACAGTGAAGCCTGCGAAGCAGAATTAAACAATCTGGCTATTCAAATTTCAACCTGATTGTTCAGCAAGTCTTTCATCTCATCCCGTTTACGGATAAGGTGTGTTTTTCCATCTTTTATTAAAACTTCCGCCGGTTTGAAACGGGAGTTATAATTAGACGCCATTTCAAAACCATAAGCACCGGCATTATAAAATGCCAGGTAATCGCCTTCTCTTATTTCAGGTAGTTTTCTGTTGGCGGCAAACGTATCGGTTTCGCAGATGTTGCCAGTAATAGTATAAACTTTTTGTGCCCCTGTTGGGTTGGAAATATTTTCAATGTGATGATACGCATCATACATCATTGGCCGTATCAGGTGATTAAGGCCGCTATCCACTGCTGCAAATACGATTGACCCGGTATCTTTTACTACGGTTACCTGTGCCAGCATATAGCCACATTCACTAACTAAAAATTTACCCGGTTCAAACCACAATTGAAATTTTTTGCTTGTCCCGATTTTATCGGGGTTGCCAGCTACAGGATGATTGTCAAATGTCTCTTTGATTTTTTTGGCTAACAGCGTTACA
>JANORJ010000192.1:0-2882 GCA_031415255.1 Chitinophagaceae bacterium
AAAACCCGGCAAAATTCGCCGGGTTCAGTATATTTTTTTACAGAAATAAATTTAAGCTGCTACCAATTTACGGGCAGGTTTCTTTACCAGCATACGAGCCGGATTACCAACCACCGTCATACCATCAGGAATATCTTTTACAACTACGGTACCTGCACCGATAATAACATTATTACCAACCGTAACACCTTGACGAATTACAGAATTTGCACCTATAAAACTGCTTCTACCGATTGTTACATTTCCGCACAATACAACACCGGGTGCAATATGTGAAAAGTCACCAATTACACATTCATGATCTATGCTGGTAGAAGTATTGCAGATAACACCCCGGCCAATTTCTACTAATGGATTCAATGTTGCATTGGCTGCAATCATAATACCATCACTCATTTTCACAGAAGAAGAAATAACAGCGCTGGGATGAATAGCATTGATGGGGTTTCCAAGATATTGGCTCAGGCTAGTATGAATTTTTTCTCTGATACCATTATGACCTACACAGGCAAAAAAATCAAACTTCTTCAATTTATTAATAACATCTGATTCTTTTCCGAGATACTCTAAATGATAGGGGTTAAATTCTTTTTCGTCCGAGTCGCAGTAGGCAGTTACCAGACGGCCTGCACTTAGCAGAATATCTATGATAACATAGGCGTGACCCGAATAGCCAACTATGGCCACTGGTTTTTTCAATGTGGATTTCATTCGATTAGGATTTATTGGATGCTGACTTAAAAGTAGAATCCATAATCCGGAGGTGCAAGCTTTGGAAAGAAAGAATAGGGAAATAAAGTACTAGTACTTTTAGCGGAATAGTAATTTTCCGATTTTAGGCGGGAAAACCTTGTGCAGCAAGCAATTCAAGGTATTTTTTACGAAGAAGAGAGTGAACAATTGGCTGATCAAAATGCTGTTCAATATTGTGACGGAGCACAGTGGCGTATTGTTGTAAGAGAGCAGGATTTTTTAACGCATAGTCCATTTGCAGAAAAAGTTCTTCTTCATTTTTAACTTCGAAGATCAATCCTGTTTGCTGATGTGCCACTATATCAATATTACCTTCAATGCGGGAACAGATAATGGGGCAAAGCATGGCACCGGCTTGTAAGAGTACATTCGGAAATCCTTCCCGGTGAGAAGGATGTATTAATGCAAAAGATAAGGGCATAAAATATTCAACTGCATCACTCCATCCCGCCATGATAACAGCTGGGTGTGTATTGATCAGTTGCCGGGCTTGTTCACTTACCGGATCTACTTCATCTTCAAAAGCACCAACCAGTAATAACCGGGCAGCAGGATTAATTGAATGTATTCTGACAAAAGCATTCAGCAATTCATCCATTCCCTTATCGTGTACAATGCGGCCTACTGAAAGAAAATAAAAAAGTGTTGAATCATACTTTATCAACTCTTTTGTTTCCTGTAATTTCTGTGGTTGTAATGCTGCTATTGAATATCGGGCCAGGTTGATACCATTACTGGAACCTAAGCCTATCACTTCAAGCTTTGCCGGTTTGGCAAGTTTATTATCTTTTATATACTGCTGAAGAGAAAAACTATTGGGCCAAACATGTGTAGCAGCTTTGCCGGTTAGCTTTTCCATGGCTATTAATACCTTTCGGTTAAAACCTTTTGTGGTTACAAAACGCAGACCGGCCACTGTATGTACCCGTATTTTGACACCGGCAAATTTTGCTGCCAGCATTGCTAACAACCCCGCCTTGGGTGTATGCGAATGAACAATATCCGGTTTCTCTTTTTTAAAAAACCGATATAGCAACCATAAACAACGCAGGTCACCGAAAGGGGTCATGCGCCGTGTCATTGGTATAATATGGTGGCGGCAACCTTCATTCTGTTTTACACCTTCCAGCTCTTTGCCATCGCTGCTCACCATCACCACATCAAATCCATTTTCCCGCATATACTTCATCTGGCCGCTAAGCAGCACTTTTAAAGAGATCGGGGCAGTGGTGATGCGGATTAGTTTAGGCATAAACAAAACGACTTATAAAATACAGGTAAACAGGATTATTATTTCTTTCCTCTGAATATTCTTAAGTATAAATATTTCCAGATACCGGGATGGTACCACAAAGCACTTTCAGCAGTACGACTTTGCACAACATTTATCCTGTTATGAAGAATGTCTTCAACAGCTTTATACATTAACGGAATGCCTTCACCAAACTGCAGGTAAGGATACGTAACATAGTTATCATCACTTGTCACCTGAATACTTGCCTGATAAAGTATGCCACCTGTATCAATACCCTTATCTACCAGGTGAATGGTAACACCACAATTCGCTATATCATTGTTGGCGACGGCCCAGTAACCGCCATGCACTCCCCTGTATTTGGGTGTGATTCCCGTATGCATATTGATGAAAATTGCTTTTGTACTTTCCAGTACTTTTTTCGATATGATCCGGGTACCATTTACAATAACCACATCCGGATTAATTTCCTTCAATAACGCAATACAATCTTCATCATTTACAGAAGAGAAATGAATCTTTTTTTCCGCAGGAACCGGGGTTTCATCAAATTGGTACTGAGCTATTAATTGCCTCACCCTTTCTTTACTGAACAGCCTTATAAAAGGAACAACCATCACACTAAACATGATCTGACCGGTTACCCTGAAAAAACCCAGTTTCTTGATTCTTCTTTTGGCTAGGGCCATTCCACGCATAGGTTCTTCGGTAATAATTTTTTCAATCGTATGGTAACGGCTTATATAGTTATACAAGGTGACGGTTGAAAAACAATCCGAACAAAGCATGACAATTTTTTTATCCATCAGCTCTTTTTAATTCATCGGTTATTCCGGTCATCGTTATGCTGCTGAATCTATATTTCTGTTGCAAC
>JANORJ010000193.1:0-2020 GCA_031415255.1 Chitinophagaceae bacterium
TTGTTGCCTCAATTAAACCGGAAAGGTAAAATTGCAAAAGGCTTTGATGCTGATTTGGTGGTTTGGAACCCCGAGCAATCATTTACGGTTACAGAAGAAATGATTCATCATAAACACAAAATAACTCCTTACCTTAATGAAGAACTTTATGGGGTAGTGGAGCAAACCTGGCTAAGTGGAGTGAAAGTGTTTGATGAAGGAGAAATTTTACACTTGAATAAAGGGAAAATATTATTTGGAAACCGATAGATGGCCGAAGGACAAAAAATCCGTGTTAATCTGTGTAATCTGTGGCCTGTATTTTTTTTTGCCGCCCGCAGGGCCCTGTGGGAAGGCAAAATCAATTCGTATTTAATTGTATAGAGCTTGTCGAAATATCATTTGTGTTATTAGTGTCATTACCCGCTAAGGCGGGACGGACTGTGGCAAAAAAATATATTTATGGCTGAACCAACATTTACCAACCTCACCGACCTTGCCGCCGAACGATTAGGAGGCAAAACATTATTCTGTACTGATGATTTTTTTGCAGAGAAAGAAAACCTGCTAAAGCCGGGCCGTGGAGTTTTTATTCCTGATAAATATACTGACCGTGGCAAATGGATGGACGGTTGGGAAAGCCGACGGAAAAGAAGTGAAGGCAACGACTACTGCATTATTCAGTTAGCTACTTCGGGAAAAATATTCGGCGTGGATATAGACACCAATCATTTCCTTGGCAACCACCCACCTTTTGCTTCCATAGAAGCGGCCAATCATCCAACCACAGATACAATTGATGTGGAGAATTTGCATTGGAAAACAATTCTTCCCAAATCATCATTAGAAGCCGGCTCCCAAAATTTCTTTGAGATAAACGATAATGAAGTTTACACCCATCTCAAATTTCATATTTATCCTGATGGCGGTGTAGCAAGATTAAAAGTATTTGGCGAAGTGTTTAAAGACTGGAGTACAGTAGATGGACGAGAGATATTAAACCTGGCTGCAGCAACCAACGGTGCTAAAGCTGTTTTGTGTAATGATATGTTTTTCTCTCACATGGAAAATCTTATCATGCCGGGCAGAGGTATTAATATGGGTGATGGATGGGAAACAAAGCGAAACAGAACACCGGGTAATAAAGACTGGGTGATAGTTCGCCTGGCACATAAAGGAGATATTGAAAAAATATTGATTGACACTTGTCACTTCAAAGGAAATTATCCCGACAGTTGTTTGATAGAAGGATGTAACATTGAATATAAAGAAGAAAGTAAATTAGATACGGATGCTATTATATGGACAAGCATTCTTCCACAATCAAAACTAAGTGCCGACAATGAACATTTTTTTGAAGAAGCAATAATAAACAAAGGACCATTTACACATGTAAGGTTAAGTATCTTTCCTGATGGTGGAGTAAGCAGGATGAGATTGTGGGGAAAAGTTAACCGGGAGTCTTAAGTCGTTAGAAATTTTATGACACTACATGAACTAAATATATTACCTCAGCCACAACTCAAAGAAGAGTTGTTGAAATGTTGCGGCTCGGCTACCTGGGTAAAAATGATGATGGCCTATTTTCCTGCGGATGACCTGGTTGAAATACTGGAAGATGCAGAAGAGATGTGGTATGCTTGCAGCAAGGAAGATTGGAAAGAAGCATTTACACATCATCCAAAAATTGGTGATGTAGAATCACTCACAAAAAAATTTGCTTCCACTGCCGAATGGGCATCGGGAGAACAAAGCAGTGTAAACGTTGCTAGCAAAGAAACCATAGAAGCATTGGCCGAAGGCAACCGCTTGTACGAAGAGAAATTCGGTTATATCTTTATTGTGTGTGCTACAGGAAAATCAGCGGAAGAAATGCTGGACTTGTTACAATCAAGATTAAGAAATAGTCCCAACGAAGAAATACAGATAGCAGCAGACGAACAAAATATGATTACTAAACTCCGGCTTGATAAATTATTAGATTGAGTCAGCTTACTACACATGTGCTTGATACTTCAAAAGGCAAACCTGCCGAAGGGGT
>JANORJ010000194.1:0-2153 GCA_031415255.1 Chitinophagaceae bacterium
TAACAGCCACCGTGAATCCGGCAGGAGGCAGCTTTGTATGGTTTAGAAATAATCAGGTGGTACCAGGTGTTACCGGAGCAGTATTGTCAGGATTAACGGTAGATAATTTAGGTACTTACAGAGCAGTATACACAGACCTGAACGGATGTGTATCCACTTCAGCTGATGTTACCTTAACTGGTCAGCCATCGAACAACCTGTATGTGTATCCGAATCCGAATACTGGTGTGTTCCAGGTAAGGTTCTATAATGTAGTGAATGAAGCAGCCTCCGTAATTATTTATGATGCGAAAGGTGCAAGAGTGTTTGTGCAGAAATTCACAACAGGAACGCCATATTCGAGCATGAATATAGACATCAGCCGTTCACCGGCCGGGGTTTATATAGTAGAAGTAGTGAATGCAGCTGGCAAGCGGATAGCAGCGAAGAGAATAGTGAAGCAACTTTGATAGAATAGTAAATTGTCCGATAAGTAAAAGCCACCCTCTCGTTTCAAACGAGAGAGTGGCTTTTTTGTAGTTAAAATCATATCTAAAAGTTTCTTTGCAAAACAGGTAACTTAACCATTGGTATTATCCATTCCATTCAGCAGCATTTTTTCAAAAGGGCCGTTTTCTTCAACGTTTAATATTGCACTGGCCAGTATCTCAGTATTCACATCAAAATATCCCCCTACCTGATTTATTATGTTTTTTGAAAAATCACAAAGAGCAGGATCTGTTTTTACCCAATGTTTCCGGCAGGCAATGGGCCGTACCGGGTAAATGCTGCAAAGATTATCTTTTAAAAAAACACAACGGGATAAATCGGAATATGATTTTCTTCCTACCGCGGCTTGCTTTGTTAAATAATCCCGGTTAATCTCCATATTATTTTCTCGGCAGTAATCAATAATCACCACCGCCTCATCCCCCGAAATATCCACATCAATAAAACAACAGGCAGTGCATCCGGATTTGCATTGTATTTCCTTTTTATTTTCTTCAGGTGCTTTTAAAAAGAAATTATCAATAGCCTTAAATACTTCTTTGGTTGCCGCTGCCTTGTTTTGAAGTCTCAGGTTTCGGAGCTGAACTGTATATCCTTCTATCAGTTTAATAATTTGTTCAATGGTTTCCCGGTTATCTGGATTTTCCATCAACATCCCCAGGTAATCTTTCAGCATAGAAGTTACCGTATAGTTATGGTAGCCGGATACAGGTTCAAAACCGTAAGGAAGTGGTTCCATTTTTTATAGTTAATATATGCAGATGCTCCTTTAAAATTAAATGGTATAAAAAATCAGAAAAAAAATAATACGTATTGTCTGTTCAAAGAAAAACCCTTACCAAAATTGATAATGGCAGGGGTTCAAATATTAATAAAGCGAACTATTACAATCAGGCAGCATTGATAGCTTTGCCAGGCACAGTATCAATTAATTGCTTATTGCAAAAATGGAGATATTTTTTTTGCCCCTTTTCATCAAAATCAATTTCAATTTTACCGAAAGCAATGGTGTCGCCGCAGGCAGCATCAATAATAACTTCACTGTTACCACTGTTTAATACAATAACAGGATTTTTCGGGAAATTGTTTTCATGCCCCCCAATGATAATATCCAGGTGGGATGATTCTTTTGCCAGTGTAATATCGTCGGGTGTATTTTTATTTTTATAACCAAGTTGCGAAAGGCAAACCACTACCGAACAGTTTTTTTCTTTTTTCAGGTAGGCGGCTAAAGTATTTACTTTTTCTATCACATTACTGTCCTCAGGTTTTGCACTGATAATTCCGGTTTTGATATTGCCTTTGCAGATAATTTTATAATCCCCGGTAATGGCTGAGCTGTCATTGCATCCATTGATAGCCGCATCATACGGCAATGTATTTTTCCCTTCATCACTGGCTTTCCCGGCTTTTAAAAGAATAGATCTTGTATTATTATTTTTCAAATTAGCAATCTGCCGGATGGCTTGGTTGCTTCTGTCTGAATTTATACCGGCAGTATGCAAAAAAATCAATTTGCCTGAACTGTCAGTAAGGCTGATTAAAGGAGATGAAACACCGGCAATTACATTCATAGGTTTCAATGCCAGCATGGCTGTAGTAGCAAGGCTACCTTGTATTAAAAATTTTCTTCTTGATGTCATTATAGTTAGTTTTTGATAACT
>JANORJ010000195.1:0-2008 GCA_031415255.1 Chitinophagaceae bacterium
AATTTTGCACCTCCAAAGATTACATAAATCTTCCCGCCGGATATTTCACTAAGTGTAGTTTGATCTGGAAAATCAAGACTTGTTTCATTTGTCTTTGCTTGTGAAAGGATAGTGACAATTTCTTTTTCACCGGTATTATCATTTTTCAATGCCGGCAATACGTTTTGAAGCGATTGGTTTTGTTGTTGCAGGTTATTAAGTGTGGAAATAATGTTTTTGTATAATCCGATAATCTTTTTTCTGTCTACATTTGTTTTTAGTAAGGAAGCCGCAGCAAGATAGCTCTCAGCGGCATGAGCATAGTCACCCATTAACTGACTGAGGGTTCCTTTCTTTATATACGTAAGCCCCAAATCTGTAGGCAGGTTACTTTTTTTCGCCATTGCAATAGCCTCGTCATAGTATTCAAATGCTTTCTGATTTTGACTCAACGCTATTTGAAGAGCTGCATTGAAATTGTGATACATAATAAGCCCGGGCAAGTATTTTCGGTGTTCACTTTCGTTTTTTGCATTTTCAAAAAACCAAGCGGCACTGTCAGGATTGGTGTAGATATATTGCCAGCCCTTATTATAAATACTGTCAATAAAAGTAAAATCAGTAACCTGTGCATGAAGATGCTGGGTAAAAAAAGGTGTAAGCAACAGCAACAATTTATTTACTGCCTTAGCTATAAAAGAAAAAGTATGCTGAGGTTGCATACTTTAAAAATAGGTTGAAATTCCGGTTGCAAAAATATTATCCCATTAACTGGCTCACTGTTACTTTATCCTTCATCATTTCCCTTACCGCATCTGCAATAGCCGGTGCATCATAGCCACATTCCCGATAAAGCTCTTTTGGAGTACCATGTTCTACTAACCGGTCAGGGATGCCAAGAATTTTTACTTCGTTTTTATAACCATGCTCTGCCATAAACTCGAGAATGGCACTGCCAATACCGCCTTTCACAGTACCATCTTCTACCGTCACTAATTTTTCATACTGTTGGCAGGCTTCATGCAAGAGTGCTTCATCCAAAGGTTTGGCGAAACGCATATCGTAATGCCCTGGATTTAATCCGTCATTCTTTAACTCACGGATGGCAGCAGCAGCAAAATTTCCAGGATGACCTAATGAAAGAATGGCAATATCTTTTCCCTGTTTTAATTTTCTGCCGGTACCAATTTTTATTTCTTTCATTTCTGTTTTCCATTCCGGCATCACACCTTCGCCTCTTGGATAGCGGATAACGAATGGAGAAGTAGTGGAGTCTAATTGTGCAGTAAACATCAGGTTCCGTAACTCACTTTCATTCATCGGGGCACTGATAATCATATTAGGGATGCAACGGAAATAAGGAATATCGTAACAACCATGATGTGTTGGCCCATCATCTCCCACTAAGCCGGCTCTGTCTAAACAAAATATTACAGGTAATTTTTGAATGGCCGCATCATGCACCACTTGATCATAAGCCCGTTGCATAAAGGAAGAATAAATATTGCAGAACACCTTCATACCCTGTGTAGCCATGCCAGCACTTACGGTTACCGCATGTTGCTCAGCAATTCCCACATCAAATGCCCTATCAGGCATTTTTTCCATCATAAATTTTAAAGAAGAACCAGAAGGCATGGCTGGTGTAACGCCAAATATTTTATCATTTTTTTCTGCCAGTTCAATAATAGTGTAACCAAATACATCCTGGTATTTGGGAGGTTGTGGCAAATCAAATTTTTTCTTTTGTATTTCTCCGGTTATTTTATCAAACAAACCCGGAGCATGCCACTTGGTCTGGTCTTTTTCTGCCAGTGCATATCCTTTTCCTTTGGTAGTAACAATATGCAGAATTTTTGGGCCGGGTATATTTCGAAGATCTTTTAATGTATCAACCAGTTTAGCAACATTGTGCCCATCTATAGGACCAAAATAGCGAAGCTTTAATGATTCAAATAAATTGCTGCTGCTGCTGACCATTCCTTTTAAACCTTCCGTTAGTTTGGTAGCCATACTTCTGCTGAAAGTC
>JANORJ010000196.1:0-4602 GCA_031415255.1 Chitinophagaceae bacterium
AGCTTTGCAAATTTCTTTAGCTCAGCTTTAAATTCATCGTCGCTCAAAACAGGGGTAAAAACCACCATCAATTCGTAATTGTTCATTTTACCTGTTTAAAGTTTTAAAATTCGGTTTATCCCAATGGACATTCAGTTCCGATAACTATCGGGATGCTAAAAGAATCTGCGAACACAGATTTGGGGCGGCAAAGATAGGGATTTGAGGCTTAATCAGGCAGGTATGGAAAGACTAATTTTGGGGAGATTAAAGAAATAGATATTAATTTAATTAAGAGATTGATTTGTAGCACATAAAATAAAAAAAGCGCCTTATTTAAGGCGCTTTTTTAGGACTAGTCAGCTGTGTTTTTTAAAGCTTTACCAGTTTGAATACTTTTCTTTCGGTACCCTGGATGATTTCTACAAAATATAAACCAGTCTTCCATTCACTGCCCATCCTGATATTATTGGAATTGGCAGACAATTTTTCAAACTTGGCTATTTCCCTTCCATAAACATCCGTGATTCTTATTCTAACAAGCTCTGCAGCTTTGCTATCAATTATAATATTGAAATCGGAACTGCTCGGATTGGGAAGCATTGAAACCTGCATTGATGTTTCCGCTGTTATCGATTGTTTCATGGAACCATTTACAATCATTTGCTGTGCCGAACATGGATTTTGTCCGCATTGGCCTAAACGATCATCAGAGTGATTAGCAAGATGTGACTCTACAGCGTTAATGCTTATTGATAATGTCTGGGCGTTAGTCGGGTTGCCCGGAGGTGTATGACACAGATAAACTTTTTTACCATTAGTACCCGGAACTCTTATGTCAAGTACACAAATAGTAATACTACAGGTTGTAGTGCAACCGTAGGTGTTAGTAACAGTGGCAGTAAAGGTATAAACTCCCTGTGCGGTTGGAGTAAATACAGGTGCTGCACAGTTGTTACAACTTAAATTGCTGCCAGACCATGAATAAGTAAATCGAGCGCCACCTGAAGGATTAACATTCAGCGTCACACTTTGTGGTCCATATCCTAAATAAATATTAGTGGGTATGCCACCGGTATATATATTATTGGTTGGCACAGCCGTAATAGTACAGGAAGGAATAATGCCAATTACAGTAACAACAGCTACGCAAGTGGAAGTGTTTCCTGTTGCATCCATAACAGTCAGTGTAACGTTGTTTTCACCAATGTCTGAACAATCAAACTGGGATTGAGAAACAGATAATGTTACAGTACCGCATTCATCAGAACTTCCGTTATCAATATCAGTTGGTGTAATAGTTGCCGCTCCATTTGATAATGTTATCGTAACGGGTTTACAGGAAGCAGTAGGAAGCGTTACATCTGTAAACAGGATATATGCTACCGGCGCATCATGATCTGAAATACGTTCAGGACGATTTGGGTCGCTTCTATAAATTTCAGGAAAATCAGCATCCAATCTTGCAATGCTAAAGCGGCTGATTTTACTTAATAAATTTGAATTTACTAACATGTGATCAAGTACCTGTGCACTACCACTGAAACTGTAGGAGTAACGCTGACTAGGTGTATATGTATCTACCAAGTCAGTAAGATCGGGATCTACCAGATCAATAGATGCTAATACCACATTTGCTACAGGTGCCGGAGTCCCTTTAATAGTTCCTATTAAATCAACAAGGCCATCACTGAACTGGAATGCATTGTAATCTCCAACAGAAATAATATTGGCTGTAGGATCAGCTGTTTGAAAACTCTGAATAAGATTGGCAAGATATTGGGCCTGTGCATTTCTTTTTACACGAACACGGTTGCCATCAACAGGGTCTTCAACACCATTAAGCGAACGCAGGTGATTAACAATTACCGTGAATGGATAAGCTGTTGCGCAACTCGGTTTATTAAATGAACCATTCAGCACTAATGGCGGACGGTCGTTTAACAGTTCTGGTTGTCCGGAGTTGGGGTTGATATATGTATCTGTTTTTCCATATTGTATTACACTTGCAACATTAACCCTGGCAGATTTTACCAGATAGCCAACATCAATCCCACCAACATCATTACCCTCTACCAAATATCCCATATAGTTTGGATTAGGATCGCCATTATTAACAGCATCAGCATTCACTTTGGCAGCAATAGCCTGGAGTACAGAAAGTTTTTCAACTTCAACCATACCAATAATATCCGGAGAACGAAGAACATTGCGGATAGCAAGCGAAACTTTATTAAGACGGTTGTTATAAGCAGTTGTGGTTAATGCAACGTCGCTAACAACGGGGTCATTAATATCATCATAGAACCTTTCAACATTAAAAGTTGCAACGGTCAATTCATCTGTAGTTTGTACTGGAACAGCTGTAAAGGTTAATCCATTATTACTGACAACGGGGGAAATGGCGGGATCAATATCAATAGTGTAGACACGACTACGGTAATCAAGTGGGCCTACTACATTAGTAAGTATGGCACCTGCTGGTACATCAATTGCCGGACCACCTATTGAATTACTTCCAACACCAATCAATTCCGGGTTGGCATCCCACCGTGTAACAGTTATCGGTGCACCAAGTGGTAGAGGATTGGGCTGGGCAATACCCGGTTCACGGAAAGGTCTTGCTACACCGGTGATAACGCCATAAAAGAATCCGTTGCTGACTGAAGTAGCCGCCGCTTCATTTTTATTTCCCTGTGTTGGTGCAACTACTGTCATTGAATTTATCTGCACCCTCATACTTTCAAATTTTTCCAATTGATATAGGCCACCTGCCGGATCAGTATTTGCAATGGTAAGTAAAATTGGCACTGGCAATTGATTACCTGTACTCAAAATTGTTACAGAAGGAGAAGTAATTTCTGTTTGTGAAGGGCTGTTTGGATCAGCGGAAGGGATAAACTCAGTCACCGTTCCGGTTACACAAACACTATTTCCAATTGCAGCAGTTGCGGGGGGTGCACTCGATGTGAAAACAAATATTCCTTCCGAAGTATTCGGGTCAGCATCAGCACCCGCATCTGGTGTTTGCATGAAGAATCCATTTGACCGGCGTCCGGTTACAATACCGCTTGTCGTTTGTGTACTTCCAACCAAAGGTGAGATAATACCTGCTCCCTGTATTTGAGCAATAGTAGCTGTGGGTGGGTTGCAAGGTTGAGGGTTTATTGTTAAACCGAAAATTTTTGTTGCTTGATTAGACCCGTTATCTGCAACACTAAGAGTGAAGCTAAATGGTGATCCTGAAGTTGTTGTTGGTGTTCCACTTAGAACTGCACCGGCTAAACTCAAACCAGGAGGTAATGTACCTGCAATATGCGAAAAAACATAACCTGCTCCGGTGCCGCCACTGGCGGTAAATGTTACAGAATATGGCGAGCCAACCATCCCTGCGGGTAGTGGAGAGGAATTTGTAATAGAAAGACCCGCAAAACAAGGATTTAAAGAAGTTGCTGTATTTCTTGGATTTGGTATACCAGTAGTAAAGTCAGTGTTGTTACTATTGTTGTCGGTACAGCCGTTTGCCGCTCTAAATGCGGCGGTAGTGGCTGTAAGAGTTGGGGCAGCACCGACACCTTCAAAAAAGTTTGCATTCCCGTATCCAACGAGATCTAATATAGTTGCAAGTGCTGCGGCACCGCATACTGTTGATGAGCCATTACATCCTAATGGAGTGATTGTATTAACTAGTGCTACTTTACCGGCACCTGCTGCCATGGCTATTGGAGAAGCATCAGTTAAATCAGGAGTCGGTAATGGCAAACCAATAGCAGCATTAGACGCTTCCTGAACGAGGTAATACTGACCAGGCTGAAGTGTAACCGCAGGCAATAATGTTATTTGTGTTGCTGATGCTCCAAAATTTCCGGCACCAGTAGCACTTGCATATTGTAAAGACCAACCAGATAAAGAAACTGGTGAAGCACCACGGTTGAATAACTCTATAAAATCATGTGAGTAGGTAGCTCCGGTATTTCCGCCGCCCCCATACACCTGGCTGATAACAACCTGTGAGGTTGCGGAATTATTTACAAGCAAAAAAGCAAAACAATAAACAAGAAGTTTTAGGTAAATCTTTTTCATAACATTTTTTGTTTTTGAATAAAAGAAATTTTCATCTGGTATCAACAGTTGAGTAGTTTATCAAGACGATAAGTTTGGATTGTGGGATGGGCTTTTACAGGAAGGAATTATACTACAGCGGGCAAGCTAAGTAAAAAAGAAATACAGTCGTTAGTTTATTCCTTTTTAATAAATCGTAAAACTACTATTTGAAGTAGAAAATGTTGTTGCGGTAACAATGATATAATATTCTGCTATTCTAATTAAATTTCAGACAACCGGAAATCTATTACCCTTATTTGTAATTTTTTTTGTTCGTTCCACTCGTTCTCATCTATAGTAAAAACAATATCCACTGGCTGTTTCTGCTGGAGGATATTAAATTTATCTGCCATGCCAAATCCGATGCCCGTGATGGTGACATTATCCTGCTTCACTGAAAAACGAATATGTTGTTCTTTCACAATTTTTGACCAGCCATTATCCATCACTTTTTTTGCAATAAAAACCGGACGAAGATTTTCCGGACCAAATGGTTCCATTTGAGAAAGGATGTCATAA
>JANORJ010000197.1:0-1528 GCA_031415255.1 Chitinophagaceae bacterium
GGTAGTCTATCTTTATTGAACGAAGTTGAACTTGCCAATATTTATCACGAAGTTTTTATTAAGCTTGGACTGAAGAAATACGAATTGAAAATCAACAGTCGCAAAATATTAGTTGCCCTTGCCGAGTTATGTGGCGGTGCCGATAAAATGATTGACATTACCATTGCTATTGATAAATTAGATAAGATTGGTTTAGAAAAAGTAAAGGAAGAATTACAGGAACGTAGTTTAAAAGATGAGCAAATAACAATCATTGAAAGTTATCTGAACATTACCGGCAACAATGACGAAAAACTTACGCAAATAAAATCATTGATTGGCTCAAGTGAAATAGGCAAACAAGGAATTGAAGAAGTGGAATTTGTTTTTGAACAAACAAAAAACACAAACCTCAGCATTGATTTTACTTTGGCAAGAGGATTAAATTATTACACCGGAATTATTTTTGAAGCAAAGGCTCCAGCAGAAGTGAAAATGGGCAGTATTGGCGGTGGTGGCCGATATGACGACCTCACCGGTTTATTTGGTGTACCAAACATCCCCGGTGTGGGTATTAGTTTTGGTGTAGATAGAATTTATGATGTGCTGGAAGAAATGAATTTATTTCCTGCCGATGTGCAGGTTAGCACCAAAGCCCTGTTCTTTAATATGGGCGAAGCTGAAAGCCGCTTTGCCTTTGGCATTATGCAGCAATTACGCAGCAGCGGCATTGCCTGCGAACTGTACCACGAAGCCAGTAAAATCAACAAACAATTTACCTACGCCGAAAAGAAAAATATTCCTTTTGTAATTATCATTGGCAGTAAAGAAATAGAAGAAAAAAACTGCGCTGTTAAAAATTTGGCAACCGGTAACCAGGAAACTGTGGATTTTGAAAAACTGGCTGAATATCTAAAAAGTCAAAAGTAAAAAATCAAAATTCAAAAAATGCACTAAATAATAACAAGCCCTTTTGACTTTTTAATTTTGAATTTTGACTTTTACAATCCTTCATAAATAATTGCCGATCCCTGCCCTACACCAACACACATAGTGGCCAGGCCATATTTAGCCTTACGTCTTTTCATTTCATGCAATAATGTGGTTGAAATCCTTACCCCGCTGCAACCCAACGGATGCCCCAATGCTATAGCACCACCATTTACATTTACTTTTTCCAGATCAAGTCCCAGATCATGTATACAGGCAATAGATTGTGATGCAAAAGCTTCATTCAGTTCAATCAGATCGAGGTCTGCAACCTGCAAACCGGCTCTTTGCAAAGCCTTGTTGGTAGCGGGCACGGGACCAATACCCATAATGGCCGGATCTACCCCTGCTACTGCCATGCTTATAATTTTTGCCATGGGTTGTAAGCCGTATTTTGTTACGGCCGCTTCGCTTGCCAGCAACATAGCCGCAGCGCCATCATTAATACCGCTGCTGTTGCCGGCTGTAACCGTACCGTCTTTTGCAAAAGCAGCTTTTAGTTGCGCCAGTTTATCCATACTGGAAAGTCTTGGATGCTCATCTTTATCAAAATCAAAAA
>JANORJ010000198.1:0-5810 GCA_031415255.1 Chitinophagaceae bacterium
GTTACCCGGCCAATAAGCCCTTTGTTTACAAAACAAATATCAACATATCAGGTAATATAACAAGCGACACGGCGGCGGAGATTGCCTCCCGGTTAAAAGGACAATTAGACGACAGCATGAGGGCAAGGTCAGTATCAAAGGTTTTGTGGAGTGTGATGAAAAACCCGCCAGTTTATAACAGTGAGAGTGCAGAAAAGTCCCGTGTCTATATGAAGGCTTTATTAAATTCGATGGGCTATTTCCGGGACACAATTACGTATGATACTAACGTTATCAGAAAAGGCGATCAGTATCGAACTACTGTCAACTTTGATGTAAAACCCGGCAGAGTAGTTCGCATTGATTCCTTTGCTTATAATATCAAACAACAGGAATTACAAAGCATTGCCCTCAATAATCAGAAAGAAGCTTTTATAAAAAAAGGGGACCCTTTTGCCAAGGCTACCATTTCTTCTGAATTAGACCGGTTAGTTGAATTATACCGCAACAGCGGCTACCTGCGATTTGGCCGGGAAGAATTGATTGGCCTTTGGGACACCTTAGATGTTTCGTTGCTGCGCCCAACCTTTGACCCATTAGAACAATTAGAAATTTTACAAAAATTAAAAGAACGAAGACAGAACCCTACTGCTAATCTTGAAATAAGATTAAAACCGGGTTTTGATAGTAGTAAGCTGACTAAATATTTTACCGGCAACATAACCGTGTATCCCGATTTCGGGTATGACACACTTGGCCGTATCCGCAAGGAAGAAATAGTGGATGGAATAAAGGTGGTATCATTTACCCGAATGTTTAAACCAAAGATTCTTCCGCAGAATATATACTTCCGCCGTGGCGATCTGTATGAGCAGAAAAAATATTTGAAAACTATTAACCGTTTTAATTCGCTTGGTTCCTGGCGATTGGTAAGCATTGAGCCGAACGTAAGAAGAAATCAGGATACTACTGACTTTACCATACGGCTTACTCCAGCAAAAAAATATTCTTTTTCTGCTAACCTGGAAGGAAGCCGCAATAACAGTGCTGTTTCTGGCAACCTGTTTGGCATTGGAATGAATGTGGGATTACAGAACCGAAATTTTGGAAGGGCTGCTAACATCGCCACTACTAACATCCGCTATGGTATAGAGGTGAGTGATAGTAGTTTTATACAAACACAGCAATTCTCTGTTAGTCATAATATCTATTTCCCAAGGCTGGTACCCCGAATGAAATGGATACCAGAAAGATTTAAAGAGAACCTTAAAACAAGTTTATCATTTAATGCCGGTTATACACTGCGAAAAGATTTGTTTAATCTTACTACATTGAATGGCTCCTGGGGCTATGAGTTTCAGTCGAAAAATAAATTATTTTCTTTACGATTACCCAATATTGAATATTCTTATTTAAAGCCACAGCAAAAATTGCTTGATCTTTTTGATAACAACCCCTCTTTAAAAAATATTTTTACCGATGGATTAATTTCGTCTGTTATTGCCGGGGTTACCATAAATGGTATAAAAAATAAAACGTTACAAATTTTCAGGGCTAATGCTGAAGTTTCCGGTTTATTAACCGGCCTGATCAGTAATAAATTTCTGGATGAAAATCTGTACCGCTTTATTAAAGTAGATGCAGAACTTATCAGAAAATTGAGTTTTGCCAAATCAGCATTGGTACTTCGATTATTTACAGGTGTTGGATACGAATTTAATTCAACAGCAAATCCTAATAAAAGAAATAACCTTCCATTCTTCAAACAGTATTTTGCCGGCGGCCCTAATAGCATGCGGGCATGGGGACTAAGAAAACTAGGACCGGGTTCTGCTGTCAAAAATTTTAAAGATTCTGCTAACAGGGTACCAGAAAGATATGGTGATGTACAATTGGAAACTAATGTTGAATACCGTTTTCCTGCCTTTACACTAGCCGGAATAAAAATTGACGGAGCTCTTTTTACAGATATTGGGAATGTATGGTTTTTAAAAAAAGCTGTTGGCAGAGAACCGGAGGAAGTTTTTAATTTTAGCAGACTGGCAAAAGATCTTGCTGTTGGTGTGGGTCTCGGCTTCAGAATAGATTTCAGCTTTTTCGTTGTACGACTGGATTATTCCTATAAGGCAAAAGATCCCAGCCCTTCCGTGGCAAATAAAGATGTACAAAATAAATGGTTTGGATATAAACTGAAGGATGGCGACCAGTTTCAATTAGGCATCAGCTATCCCTTTATTTTATAGCGGCTGCTTTATTTTTTCTTGAAATGCTTCAATAGTGTACGCATCTTTTACAGAGAACTCCCCTATTCTTGTTCGGCAAAGACTGCTGAGGTATGCCCCGCAACCTAATGCAACACCAAAATCTTTTGCCAAGCTACGTATATAAGTACCAGTAGTACATACTACCCGAAAATGAATAAGGGGTAATTCAATCTTCACTATTTCAAATTCTTTGATTGTTACTTTTCTTGGTTCCAATTTTACTTCTATGCCCTGCCTTGCCAATTCATACACCCTTTTGCCACCTACTTTGATGGCTGAATGTGCTGGCGGAACCTGCTCAATGTCGCCGGTAAATTTCAACGTAGCTGCATTTATTTCTTCTGTTGTGATATGGTCAAATGCTTTAAAATTTTCCGGTTCACTTTCCAGATCATAAGTAGGTGTAACAGCACCGAGAGTAAACGTTCCGGTGTATTCTTTTTCCTGCGCCATGTACTCATTTATCTTCTTAGTAAACTTCCCGGTGCAGACAATCAACAGCCCTGTTGCCAATGGATCTAATGTGCCGGCATGGCCAATTTTTTTTATCTTAATAAGGTAGCGAAGCTTTTGCACCACATCAAAAGATGTCCACTGAAGCGGTTTGTTGATTAACAACATTTGTCCCTGTTCAAAATCTTCTTTGGTATAATTCATTGACGCAAATGTAGAACTTGTTACTTGGTTTTGTGTACTGGTTATTAGTTACCTTATTATTGGTATGGGGTATATCGCAATTGAAGATACCAGTAACAAGCAACCAGCAACTAGATAGACATCCTCGTTTTTAATTCCAGATATTTGTTGATAGTATTCACCGTAAGATTCTCCGGCGTAGTCAATATGGAAGGAATACCGTTTTTATGCAATTCTTTAACCATCAATCTTTTTTCGTAAGCAAATTTCTCGGCTATTGTTTTGATATAAATATCTTCCAGCGAAGCTGTTTTCCCTTCCAACAGCGATTTTATTTCGGTGTTTTCAAAGAATACAATCAACAACAAGTGATACTTAGCAATTTTTTTAAGGGCAATCATTTCCCGTTGCAGGCTTTCTAATGATTCAAAATTGGTGAACAATACCAACAAGCTACGATTGGTAACCCGGTTGCGGATAACAGAAAATAATTTCTCAAAATCTGATTCTAAAAAATCTGTTTTTTGCCGGTACAGACTCTCCAATATCAGGTTCATTTGAGTAGGCTTTTTATCTGCCGGTAAAAAAGTATCCAGATTTTTTTCAAACGTAATGATACCGGCTTTGTCTTGTCGTCCTAATGCTACGTTAGATAATACTAACGAAGCATTAATAGCATAGTCCAATAATGTCATGCCATTAAAAGGCATTTTCATTACCCGTCCTTTATTAATCAGGCAATAAATTTGCTGACTTCTTTCGTCGGTGTATTTATTCACCATCAATCCTTCTTTTCTTGCTGTAGCTTTCCAGTTGATTGTACGGTAATCATCGCCAATTACATATTCTTTAATTTGTTCAAACTCCATACTCTGCCCAATCTTCCGGATTTTTTTTACACCAGCTTCTTGCAAACGGTTACTTACAGCCAACAACTGATACCGCCGCATCTGCATATAAGATGGATACACTTTTACTACTTGCCGGGCAGGAAAAATATATCTTCTCTTTACTAATTGTAATGGAGCATGTACAAATACATTTATATCATCAAACACATACTCCCCTCTTGCAGCTGGTTTTAACAAATATTCTAACCGGTATTCTTCATTTCGTCCTATAGTTGCTTTTCGCATCCACTTTCTTTCCTGAAACTGAATGGGCAATTCATCAATAATACTGGCACGAACAGGAAAACCATAATGATTAATAAGAGTGAGAATTACTTTGTTTGGATCTCCAATGCTGAACCGATCAGAAACAATTCTATTCGCTGCCACCCCTTTTCTATTACTATAAACTAAAATCGCATCAATCACAATGGCAATGGCGAGCAGTAATAAAATCAATCCCCCAATACGATACATAGCAGGCAAAAAATAGCTTGCAACAAATACTACAACCGCCGAACCGGCGATGTAGTAAACGATGTTGTTTAGGTAGAAGCTTTTAATCATTAAATAGTTATAACAATAATTAATATTCAATAATAAATAAACAATACTCAAGTCAATCCTTGGTTTTCTTATTGTTTGCTTTGGTAGTTTCTATGCTTTTAGAAACAATTTTTATCAACTCCTCGCATTCTTTCTTTACTTCATCCATCCTTTTTATTGGCTTTATCATCTCCTTTCTGATTATCAGTTTAAGGCATACTCTCGTTTCTTTCAACTCTTTAAGCATAATTTTCATTTTATGAATAAAGTCGTCTCTGGATTCTGCACCTTGCGCCTCGCCATACAACAAGGCTGGCGCAAGACCACAACGTACTAATTGCCCGGCGATATAATTGCCAGCTCTTGTATTGGACAACGCTTCCACTACATCAATTATCCTGGATGCAAACTCTACCAATCGATCTTCCAAATCATATACCCTTTCTGCCATCGCAAAGATTTTTTGAGTTAGAGAAGTTGAATATTAAATATTTATTATTGCGTATTGAATATTTTGTATTGTCTGTTATCTCGGCACATCCATCCCTTGAATTATCTGTTTAATCACATCATCTTCTGTTATTCCTTCCATCTCTTTATCCGGCGAAAGAATAATTCGGTGACGAAGTACTGATGGCACAATTGCTAAAATATCTTCCGGCGTTACAAAATCTCTTCCCTGCATAGCGGCCATTGCTTTCGATGCATTCATAATTGCTAAGGAGGCTCTTGGTGAAGCACCGAGGTAAATAGATTTATGGTTCCTTGTCTGATGAATAAGTTTGGCAATAAATTGTAACAGCTTTTCTTCAATCAACTGTGTTTTTATCTGCTGACGCAATGCTGTTACCTGCTGCGCATCCAATGCCGGAGTTATCATATCCAATGCTTTCGTATTACCCATATTATTAAACTGGGTAAGCATTGTCATCTCTTCTGCTTCGGTAGGATATGGAACAATGATTTTAAAAAGAAACCGGTCCAACTGTGCTTCCGGCAAACGATAAGTACCTTCCTGCTCCACAGGGTTTTGTGTAGCCAGCACCATAAAAGGTTGTGCCATCAGGTATGTTTTGCCATCTACAGTTGCCTGTCGTTCTTCCATTATTTCTAATAAAGCTGATTGTGTTTTTGCAGGAGCTCTGTTAATTTCATCTACCAATACAATGTTGCTGAACACCGGACCTTTTTTAAACTCAAAAATGGCTTCCCGTGGATTAAACACCGGTGTGCCGAGTACATCCGATGGCATCAGGTCGGGTGTAAACTGAATGCGGGAAAAACCTGCATTCACACTTTTAGCTACAAGTTTTGCTGTCAATGTTTTTGCTACACCGGGTACCCCTTCTATTAGCACATGGCCGTCGGCCAGCAAGGCCACAATAATGAGTTTTACCATTTCATCCTGTCCCACAATAATTTTTTTAATCTCATTGCGGATGGATGCTACAGCATTATTCAATGCAGTGAGGTCGGTGCGTTGTTGAAAAATTTG
>JANORJ010000199.1:0-4189 GCA_031415255.1 Chitinophagaceae bacterium
CTGGCAGAATTAAATCAGCAGGAAAAATTTTTACCCGCCGTTCATAAAATTGGTGAAGGTGGTTATGATGGCAAAGGTGTTCAGTTATTGAAAACAAAAGAAGATATCACCAAAGGATTTGATGCCCCGGCTGTGTTAGAAAAGATGGTGCCCATCCACAAAGAGATTGCTCAAATGGTGGCCGTTAGTTCAACAGGGGAAACAGCTTTATATCCGCCGGTTGAAATGCTATTTGACCATTCGCTTAATTTATTAGACTATCAACTTTGCCCGGCTGAACTAGAAGAAAAAACGTTGTGGAAAATAGAAGCTATTGCATTGACTACAGTACGTAATTTTAAATCACCCGGCATTTTTGCAGTAGAAATGTTTGTTGATGCAGCAGGGAATGTGTTGGTAAATGAAACTGCTCCACGGGTACATAACAGCGGCCATCACACTATTGAAGCACATTACAGTTCACAATTTGATATGCTGTGGCGGATAATGCTCGGTTATCCTTTGGGAAATACGGATGCCATTCTTCCCTCCATTATGGTGAATATCATCGGTGCAGAAGGTTTTAGCGGCGATGTGAAATATGAAGGATTAGAAGAAGTGTTGAAAATTGAAAACGTTTTTGTCCATCTTTATGGCAAAAAACAAACTAAACCCGGCCGCAAAATGGGGCATGTAACCATTCTCAGCAAAGAAAAACAGGAACTCCTCCACCAGTCGAACAAAGTAAAGCGAACTTTGCTGGCAAAATCCTGACAGCCACTTATCCAACCATAAAGCCGTTGATACTTGATTGAAAATCAACGAAGGAAACAGAGTGCATTGCCGTCTAAACCTTTGTGATTATCCTTTATCTTTAATTACCTTGTTTTTTACCAATTGCACCATACACATGAGACTTATCATATTGCTATTTTCGATTGCCATTTTATCATTGACCGGCTGCGGTGGTAAAAAGAAGCAAAATGCATCGGAACAAAAAACCGGAGCCGCCAAACCACCGCCAATGAAGGTGGATGGTTATATAGTACGGCCGGAACCATTTCAGGAAAACATAGAAGTGCCGGGGAATATAGTACCCAACGAAATGGCAGAAATACACCCCGAAGTATCTGGCAGAATAGTGCAGCTAAATGTGGCCGAAGGAAAATATGTGGGCAAAGGAACTGTACTGGCCAAATTGTATGATGGTGATTTGCGGGCACAGCTAAATAAAGTGCAGATACAATTAGCACTGGCACAAAAAACAGAAGATCGCCAAGCACAGTTATTAAAAATACAAGGCATCAGCCAGCAGGATTATGATATTAGTTTGCTGCAGGTAAATAGTTTGCGAGCAGACATTGGAATTTTGCAAACCAGTATTTCAAAAACAGTAGTAAGAGCTCCTTTCAGTGGCAAGTTAGGATTGAAAAATATTAGTCCCGGTTCATATGTATCTCCTGCATCAGTTATTGCCATCATTAATCAAACAGACCAGTTGAAATTAGATTTCACCGTTCCGGAAAAATATATTGACCAGATAAAGATGGGGCAACTAGTAACTTTTACTTTTGAGGGTTCAAGTAAACAATTAGGCGCCAAAGTAATTGCGACTGAATCTAACATAACTCAAAATACCCGAAGCCTAACCGTAAGGGCATCGGTAATGGGGAGTGACCCAGGACTGTTGCCCGGTTCTTTTGCTAAAGTCCAACTAAGTTTTGACCCTGACCCCAATGCATTATTAGTGCCGACGCAAGCAGTGCTTCCTCAGGCAAGGGGAAAGAAAGTTATTTTATACAAAAGTGGCACCGCCATATTTGCTGATGTTACCACAGGAGTAAGAGATTCAGCTAAAGTGCAAATCATTGATGGGTTGAAAGCTGGTGATACAGTAGTAGTAACTGGCTTACTAAGTGTGCGGCCCGAAGGGAAAATTCAGATTGGGAAAATAGTCAATAAGTAAACCCCTATCCCCTAAAGGGGAATTTGCAAGAGTCTATTAATCAAAAAAGACTTTTTGATAGCAAAGGGGGAAACATAAATTATCAAAATCTAAATTTCTCCGCCTCGGCGGATTAGGGGTATGAACATCTCAGAACTAAGTTTACGAAGACCGGTGCTCGCCATAGTGATGAATATCGTCATTGTGGTGTTTGGCCTTATAGGTTTTAAATTTTTAGGAGTAAGAGATTATCCGGCTATTGACCCGCCGAATATAAGTGTCCGTACCTCCTACCCCGGTGCAAATGCAGATATTGTTGAAACACAAATAACAGAGCCATTAGAAAAAGCTATCAATGGTATTGCCGGAATAAAAAACATTACCTCCAGCAGCAGCAACGGAAGCAGTAATATAAATGTAGAATTTGAACTCGGCGAAAATCTTGAATCTGCCACCAATGATGTAAGAGATAAAGTTTCGCTGGCACAGCGTTCATTACCTGCTGACCTTGATGGCCCTCCTGTTGTTTCCAAAGCAGATGCCAGCTCCGATGCCATTTTATCAATGACAGTGCAGAGCAATACCCGCAATCAATTGGAGATGTCGGAATATGCTAATAATGTGCTGGTAGAAAGATTGCAAACCATTCCCGGAGTAAGTGGTATTCAAATTTGGGGGGAGAAAAGATATGCGATGCGTATCTGGATTGATCCCTCGAAATTAGTATCATTTAATATTACTGCAAATGATGTGCAGGCTGCTTTGCTAAGAGAAAATGTAGAACTGCCTTCCGGAAAAATTTCTGGTAATAATACAGAACTTACCGTAAGGACTTTTGGAAAGCTAAACACTGAAGAGGAATTTAATAACCTGATTGTAAAAAATGTTGATGGTGCTGACATACGATTGCAGCAAGTTGGTGAAGCAGTACTTGGTCCGGAAAATGAAGAAACCATGTTAAAAGGTGATGGCATTCCAATGATAGGATTGGGTCTCATTCCACAACCAGGTTCCAATTATGTGTCTATCTCCGATGAATTTTATAAAAGATTAGAGCAGATAAGAAAAGATGTGCCGGAAGATGTGAAAATTAATATTTCTATTGACCAGACAAAGCATATTAAAAAATCTATACTGGAAGTAAAAGAAACGTTGATGATTGCTTTCTTACTAGTGGTGATGATTATTTACCTTTTCTTTCGTGAATGGATTATTGCCATTCGTCCGTTAATAGATATTCCTGTTTCCCTGATCGGAGCTTTCTTTATTATGTATCTGATGGGTTTTACCATCAATATACTTTCGTTGCTTGCCATAGTACTTGCCACCGGCTTGGTGGTGGATGATGGCATTGTAGTGACAGAAAATATTTACAAGAAGATGGAGAAAGGAATGAACAAGTGGCAGGCCGCAGTAGAAGGCTCGAGAGAAATTTATTTTGCCGTTATTGCCACCTCTATCACACTGGCTGTTGTATTTCTCCCCATCATTTTCTTACAGGGCTTTACAGGTCGATTATTCCGTGAGTTTGGTATAGTAGTGGCTGGTGCTGTATTAATTTCTGCATTTGTATCTCTTACATTAACACCGGTACTGAATGTAAAACTCAGCAAGAAGGATGTTCACAAACATTCCTGGTTTTACAATAAAAACGAACCATTTTTTCGATGGATGGAAAACAGCTACCAAGCAGCTCTGAAAAAATTTATGGGGGTGCGGTGGATAGCTGTTTTCCATCCATCGGAAAAATGGTTCGGTTTTATTGTAAAACCAAGAATGTTTGTGAACATCCTTCTTGCTGAGTTTTACATTCAGTACCGGTGTTAATGTAAGAGATACAAATGCAGAAATTAATACTGCACCAGCCACTACTATTCCAAACTCACGGAATAATCGACCTGTAAAGCCTTGTAAGAAAATGATAGGGAGAAATACAACAGCCAGTGTGATAGAGGTGGCAATAACGGCAAAATAAATTTCTCTGGAGCCTTCTACAGCGGCCTGCCACTTGTTCATTCCTTTCTCCATCTTCTTGTAAATGTTTTCTGTTACCACAATACCATCATCCACCACCAAGCCAGTAGCAAGTACTATGGCAAGCAGCGAAAGTATATTGATGGTAAAACCCATCAGGTACATAATAAAGAAAGCTCCGATCAGGGAAACTGGAATATCTATCAGCGGACGAATGGCAATAATCCAATCACGGAAGAACAGGTAAATAATCATTACCACTAAAAGGAAAGCCAGCATCAGCGTTTCTTT
>JANORJ010000200.1:0-4849 GCA_031415255.1 Chitinophagaceae bacterium
GGTCAGCAATACAAAAACTTTTTCCATCTCTGTATTCTACCATTCCCAGGTTAGGGGTGATGGTGGTAAAAGCATAATCAGCAATTTTTGGTTTGGCAGCCGTAACTACAGAAAGTAATGTTGACTTACCTGCATTGGGAAAACCAACCAAACCAACATCTGCCAGTACTTTTAGCTCCAGCACTTTCCATCCTTCTATTCCGGGTAGCCCCGGTTGTGCATGTTCGGGTGCCTGATTGGTAGGGGTGGCAAAATGAGCATTGCCCAAGCCGCCTTTTCCACCGGGAATCCATATAAACTCCTGCCCATCTTCCAGTATCTCTACTTCCTGTTTTCCGGTTTCTTCATCTCTTGCAATGGTGCCAAGCGGCACTTCGATGATGATATCTTTTCCTGCATGGCCACTACTATTACTGGCGCCGCCATTTTCACCATTTTCCGCTAACACATTTTTATAGTAACGTAAGTGCAGCAATGTCCAGAGGTTGCTGTTTCCTTTTAAAATAATGTGGGCACCACGGCCACCATCTCCACCATCGGGGCCACCCATGGCAGTAAACTTATCCCGCAAAAAATGCCTGAAACCGGCACCACCATGCCCACTGCGACAAAAAATGCGGATCTGATCAACAAAATTACTTTTTTCCAATTCGTTAACTTTACTATGAGTTGCAAATATACTTTAACTATTCAACCTTATTCAGATGAAATACCTTCTTGTACTCCTGTCGCTGCCATTATTACTTACTACGCACTGCAATAAACAACAAAACAAAATTCCTTCCTGCGTTCAGGAAAAAATTGATCAGATAAAAGCACAACCTAAATGGAATCCTCCTGCCTCAGTGAATGAATATATTTATCAGGGTAAACATGTTTATCTATTTAGTTCTGATTGCTGCGACCAGTATAATCAACTTATTGATGAAAACTGTAATTTTTTATGTGCTCCATCGGGAGGGATTACGGGTAAAGGAGATGGCAAATGCGCCAATTTTTCAACTGCTTCGCAATTTGTAAAATTAATCTGGAAAGATTCCCGCTAAATAAAAGTCCCGCCATAGACGGGACTTTCTTTTTCTATCGTTACAATATGTATTATTAATTATTGTACCACCACTTTTGTGCTATACACAATCTTGCTACTTTGGTCAGTTACTTTCACTAAGTAAATACCTTTTGATGCAGACGGGCTAATCTTAATAGTTTGTGCCTGATTTTCGCCACTGATATTTACTGCATGCTGCACCACCTGACGACCCATTACATCTGTTACCTGCACCGTATAATTTCCTGCTTCTAACAGATTGAACTGCATAACAAACTGGTTATTGGTTACCGGGTTAGGATAGATACTTATTTTGCCATCACCAGAATTTGCCGGAGTAGTGCGGCTCATTACTTCCGTAGTTACACCTCCTTTAGAAGCAGCACCAGATACCAGCAGATTGCTGTTAGCCAGGTCAGCCGTTTGCCATACACTACCTGTAATAGTATAAGGGCTGGCTACTAATGTTTTTGCATCAATGGTGAATAAAGAACCACCTTGTGTGGCACTGGCAACTACTATTTTATTGTCATCGGTTACAGCAGCACCATTGATGGTGAAGGCAGCTGGTAAACCGGACACAGCCCCAAGATGGGTGGCTACTTTTGATTCAATATTTATTTTGAAAACATTATTGCGGGCAGAGATGGCATAGAGGTTACCATTATCATCAGCAATCATATCACCACCAAAACTGCTGCAGGAGTTGTGAACAGAAATGCCTTTGTTGGCCTGGTCATCCACTATTGAACCGAGGTCTGTTATTTCTAATTTTTTATTGGTGCTGAATTTAATAAGTTGTGTAGCATCATTTGTCATAGCATATCCGTTACCATCTGATGCAATAACCATGCGGGTAACAATATTACCCTGGTCAGATGATTTTTGAGGTTTACCGGTAAAGGCACGGTCAACTACATAAAAAACTTTCATCGTTTTTAAATCAATGTACCGCAGCTGATCTATCAGCATGGGAGTGAAATAAAGGCGGTTATTTTTTTTATCGTAGGCCATGGCTGCCACACCGGTACCAAAAGCAGCATTGACGGCATTACCATACCGCTGATCAGTTGATGGAGCTGAAAATTGTTTTTTAGAAGTTGCATCATAAGCGAGGAAAGATGCATCATTGCCACTAAGCAATATTTGGCTGAATTCGCCTGTTTGTAAATTTAATTTGCGTAGAAAACTCCAGTTGGCGCCTTGCTGTTGCATATCTGTAACGGCATATGCAAAACGATCATTTTGCTGGGCATTGGTTTGGGTAGTAAGTAAAACAGTTCCTAAAAAAAAGGAAACAAAGGGTAAACTTTTTCTCATACACTAAGGTTTTAAGTTGCGAATAGAAATTTCTGAACATTTAAATTACAACATTTCCTGTTCAGCAGAAAGAAATTTATATGAATGGCAGAAAAATGTTATTTGTTCAATGGCTTATAAACCGCAGGTTGAAATGGCCTGTCTTTGGGAATAGTTCTCAGTGGTTCACAAGGTGTCAGTTCGTCGATGCATATTGCCGGCAGTGCTTGGTATAGTTTGGTGCCTTCTGTTTTCCAGTTTATCATTTCATCACTTACCTGTTTGATGATTTTTCCGGGGTTGCCCACTATCACACTCCGGTCAGGAAATATTTCTCCTTCCTTAATAAAGGTTAATGCACCAACAATACATTCATTACCGAGTTGCACATTATCCATTATCACGGCGTTCATTCCTACCAAACAATTTTTACCAATCGTGGCACCATGAATAATGGCACCATGACCGATGTGTGCACCTTCTTTTAATAAAACAGTTACTCCCGGAAACATGTGAATGGTACAATTTTCCTGCACATTGCATCCGTCTTCAATAATGATTTGACCCCAATCTCCACGGAGTGCAGCACCGGGTCCTATGTAACAAGCTGCACCAATAACTACATTACCTGTTACAGTTGCCTGCGGATGAACAAATGAAGATTCATGAACGACAGGTTTTATTCCTTTGTACTCATAAAACATATTGAGCTAAACTTGATGGTAATATTAAGGAATGAGGGATTTATCGGTGCGATAGCAAAGTCCTTTAAACTGCGCAATCAAATGTTCTTTCTGATTGGTAATATTAATATGATACAGTCCGGTTGATTTACCATTGTGCAATTCTTTTGCTTCTGCAATTAATACATCGTCCACATGCACAGGCTTAATGAAATTGATAGATGTGTCCAAAGCCACAGATAATACATTTCTATTATTACAGGCAAATGCAAAAGCACTATCAGCTAAAGAAAAGGCAATGCCGCCATGTACAATGCCAAACCCGTTTATCATTTCTTTGCGAACGGTCAATTTAATTTTACTGTAGCCTTCTTTTATTTCCAGCACTTCTATGCCCAGCCATTGACTGAACAAGTCATGCTCCATCATGTGAGAAACAACCTTATTCGCTAACTGGTCTTTATCATTACTCATTGAATAGTTGGTATTGGTAATTGAATAGTTTATTCTCCTTTATAATTTGGCTGCCTCTTCTCCAAAAATGATTGTACTCCTTCTTTAAAATCATTTGTCTGTGCTGCCCGTTGTTGAAAAATATCTTCATCCTGCAACTGATCTTCCCAGTGATTAATAAAGGAATGATTTAATACTTGTTTGGTATAGGCTAAACCTTTGGTGGGCATGGCGGCTAATGTTGCAGCAATCTTCAGTGCTTCGTCTGCAAATGTTTCATCCGGAAAAACTTTGTACAGCATTCCCATTTTTTCTGCATCCGATGCGGAAACTTTATCACCAAGCATCATTAATGCGGATGCTTTTTGCCAACCAATTAATCTAGGTAAGGTAAATGTGCCACCACTGTCGGGAATCAAACCGATTTTAGAAAATGCTTGTATAAATGAAGCTGATTGAGCTGCAATTACAATATCACAACACAAGGCAATATTAGCACCAGCTCCTGCGGCTACACCATTTACAGCCGCTACAACGGGCTTTTCTAATTTTCTTATTCTTGCAACAATTGGGTTGTAATGTTCACTCAGTATCCGCTGCATACCTGGCCCGTTTGGGTCGGCCACTTCTGCCAAATCCTGTCCGGCACAAAATCCCTTACCCGAACCAGTTATATACACACAGCGAACAGCTTTGTCTTTGCATTTATCCAATGCATCCTGCAGGAGCAAAGCCATTTCCCGGTTAAAGGAATTGAGTTTGTCAGGGCGGTTTAGCGTAATAAAGCCGATGGAGTCCTTTATTTCAAAAATGATAGAAGGCATATTTGAATTATTTTACTGGAATTAAAGTTCCGAAAGCAAAAGTGTCAGGCGTTTCATTTTTAAATTTTATCATAGAAGCGGAAAAGAAAATAATTTTCATTGATACTTTTTCACCGTCCTTAGAATACATTACCAGTTCTTTGGTGTGTCTTTTATATTCCCATTTTCCCTTTTCGGAATCATTACCCAATTTCCCAATAAAACTCATGTCTTTATTAAATTGGAAGCGACTGTTTTTTATAAAATCTTCTCCATCCTCATCTCCTTCAGGTATGTCATCCGAATAAGCTTCTTTGAACTTCCATGTTTGTGCTATTATTTTCATGGTGTCTGCATAAGTAAGTGACTGGCCTTTTGATGCTGACGCAACTGTAGTTAACAAGATAAAAAAAGATGTTTTTAATAGATTCATTCTCATATTATTTTTCTGTAAGTTAATGGCATTTGAAATAATCGAACGGCTCTTTGCAATCATCACATTGATATAACGACTTACAGGCAGTGCTGCCAAACTCACTAATACGATGTGTGTGGTGTGAGTT
>JANORJ010000201.1:0-12127 GCA_031415255.1 Chitinophagaceae bacterium
GTAAAATGGCTTCACTGAGATTGTAAGTTTTTGCTAGTCTGATATTACCATTTGGGGCCAAAGGATAGATATGCACCCGGCAAAAACCCATCGTTCGTAATTCCAGGTGCGATGCCTATACGGAACATTGATTTTTTATTATATTTTCTGAAACCTATGTTCAAGGAGGAGTATAATGTTTTTGTTGAATAATCAGGATAAATTGTCGGAATTCCTCTCTGATCATCACTAACTTCATTTACATCCAGATATTGAATATCAATTCCCAGTTCAAATAAATCTTTTCCCTTTCCAAATAGTTTGTAGCCACCTGCAGTGATGGTGCGGGCCTGTATATATTTTGCGAAGTTAGTCCCCGCCCCTACCCGAAAACCAAACTGAAATTTAGAAAACTGGTAATCATAAATAATATTTGTAATTAAACCATTCTTTCCCAATTCTGCTGAAAGGGATTGCACTGGTTTATTTTGACTCTTGCTTTCCATAAAAAGAAAGAGAAGAAAAAGAGAACAAATCAGCTTCATATCACTTTTTAAATTGAGTCTCGAATGCCCAAAAATGTTGGATTCAAATAATGTTTACTTCTCTTTCTAGTATCACTCCAAATTTTTCTTTTACACTTTGTAAAATGGCTTCGCTGAGATTGTAAATTTCGTTGCCATTGGCATTACCGTAATTTACCAATACCAAAGCTTGTTTGGCATGGCAACCGGCATCGCCTTTTCTATAGCCCTTCCAGCTCACTTCGTCCTGTGGACCACACTGTTCGATCAACCAACCAGCAGCTAGTTTTACTTTACCATTTGGCAATGAATATCCAACGACTGAAGGAAATTGAGTTTTCAGTATTTCAAATTGTGCATTGCTGATTTCAGGGTTTTTAAAAAAACTTCCAGCATTTCCAATTTCTGCCGGGTTAGGCAATTTAGAAGAACGGATATTAATTACCGCATTGGAAATAGCTTTTATGGAAAGCTCCTTCACTCCTACTCTATCTAACTCCTGTTCTATAGCTCCGTAGCTAGTATTGAATAACGGTTGCTTTCTTAATTTGTACGTAACATTAATAATTACAAATTCCTTTTTATACTTTCTTTTGAATACACTTTCCCGATAACCAAAATCACAATCCTTTAAAGAGAAAGTATAGTTGGTTTTTTCTTTACGATGAAATGCTTTCAATTCATAAAATACATCTTTTATCTCTACACCATAAGCTCCAATATTCTGCATTGGAGATGCACCAACGTTACCAGGTATTAATGAAAGGTTCTCCACTCCTGCCCAATTATTTTCTATGCAATACAGTACAAATTGGTGCCAGTTCTCTCCTGCACCAGCTTGTATGTAAACAAACTCTTCGTCTTCCTCTATTTTATTAATTCCTTTGATTTCATTTTTAAGTAACAGTCCATCATAATCTTTGGTGAGGAGAATATTACTGCCGCCGCCGAGGATTAGCGTTTCGAGTTTAGGGTTCAGGGTTATGAGTTCCGAAAGTTCTTCCGTGTTCTTAAAGCTGGCAAAATGTCTGGCTCTGGCATCTATCCCAAAACTGTTATAAGGTTTTAATGAAATATTTTCTTGAATTTGCATACTGCAAACATCCTGATTTTATATGACAGCAACAATCATTGGTGCCACCGGGCTTATTGGTGGCTATTTACTGGAAAAATTGTTAGAGGATAACTATTTTGATACCGTCAGGATTCTGATTCGCCGCCCTCTTGAACTCACCCATCCTAAACTGGAAAAGAAACTGGTGGACTTTGCCGATGCAGAAAGCTTTCGCCTAGCCTTAGAAGGCAGCGATGTAGTTTTTTGCACCATTGGTACCACTCAGAAAAAAGTAAACGGGGATAAAGAGGCTTACCGAAAAGTGGATTATGATATAACTGTAAATGCAGCAAAATTTTGCAAACTGAACGGCTGCGAAACATTTGTGTTTGTTTCTTCTGTTGGGGCTAATAGTAAGAGCAACAACTTTTACCTAAAACTAAAAGGTGAAGTAGAAGATGCGGTGAAAGCTGTTTGCTTAAAATCGGTACACATTATGCGGCCATCTGTTTTGTTGGGTGATAGAAAAGAAAATCGTTTGGGAGAAAAGATTTCGAAAGGATTTATGTCGGTCTTTTCATTTTTGATTCCTTCAAAGTATAAAGCTATACATGGAAGGGATGTGGCGAAGGCAATGGCGGGTGTAGATAAAGAAAAGAAAGAAGGATTTTTTATTTATGAATATCCAAAGATTAGCCCGACATATAAATAGCTTTAGCACTTCTTAAAGTAACAAATTTAGATTAACTACAATTTCAAATAGTGTACTATAAATACTAAATAGAGCATGGTCTCAATTCAAACAGCCCCAACAACCAAAGATGCCATTTTCATACTATTCTTTTATGACAGTAAGCCCAATATAACAACACATCAGGACTATACTGATAACTTAAGTAGGTCTAATTCGCAATTGTTTCCCAAATAATAAGTATTTTTAAAAAAAAACTAAGATGTCAAAAACAAAAATCACCGTTAACAATAACGGGTCGCTGAAAATAGAAGGTGATATTGAAATAGTGGATAGAAAAGGCGGTATTTATAATTTACAAGGCAGAGAAATTGTTTCGTTTTGCCGTTGTGGTCTTTCAAAAAACAAACCATTTTGCGATGGTTCACATAACGGGCATTTTGAACATGAAGCGGTTGCTTTTGATTTGCCGCCGAAAAAAACTGTTTAAGTTCTGTTCTGGCAGAGGTTTCATAATTAAAGTCCGGGAAATTACAATTTCAACAATCCCAGCTTATTCATCGAAGTCACTGGTTTATTATCCCAGAATAATTCAAAATCGTCGAAACCGGCGGCTTCGTAGCTGTCTTTTATTTCTTGCAGGCTGTAGATTTTGGGATTATAAACAGACAGCTTAGGTAACAATTCAATAAACCACTCCCCTTGTGCTTTATTGAATTGTAATTGTTGTGTTTGTTTTTTTGTAGCAAAACTTACACTCAGCATTTCCCTGCTATTCCCTTTTTTTGATTGAGTAAATGATTCCGACTTTGTTTGATTGCCAAGCCATACAATTTTTGCAGCAGGCTTAAACAATAACGATTCATCATCCTTCAATGATTTGAGAATATAATCAGTAGCAACTGTTGTTTTGGGTACCGGGAAATCGAACCACTTCTGCAAAGGATCGTCCAAGCCGATCTGATGCATAAAATTGTACAATGATTTTTTTAATCCGAAACTAAAACTTTCATGATCGGCACCCGTCATATCAATATGCTCAATATCATTATTAGCAAATGTGCCAACCAGTTCTGATTTTTTTCTTACTTGATATTTTTCTGGGTTCAAGCCTACAGGGCTATGTGCCGTCATCGTAAACAAATGCCAAAAGGCTGATTGTAAAATTCCATTTTTAAATAATTGGCGCACCATTTCCAGTGAGTCAATGGTTTCCTGTACTGTTTGAGTAGGAAATCCATACATAAGATAAGCATGAACCATAATGCCAGCTTCTGTAAAGTTGCGGTTTACTTTTGCTACCTGTGCTACGGTAATTCCTTTATCAATCAATAGCAGCAACCGATCTGAAGCTACTTCCAATCCACCGGATACAGCAATACAACCAGATGCTTTCAACAATAAACATAAATCAGTGGTAAAACTTTTCTCAAACCGAACATTTGTCCACCAGCTTACGGTTAATTTTCGTCTGATGATTTCTATTGCCAATGCCCGCATTAACGCTGGTGGCGCCGCTTCATCTACAAAGTGAAACCCATTTTCACCAGTTTGTGCAATCATTGTTTCTATTCTATCGCATAACAATGCAGCAGCAACAGGTTCATACAATTTGATATAGTCTAATGAAATATCACAGAACGTACATTTGCCCCAATAGCAACCATGTGCCATAGTTAATTTATTCCATCGACCATCACTCCACAGGCGATGCATAGGGTTTACTACTTCGATGGCTGAAATATATTTATCCAATAAAAAATCACTGTAGTCAGGGGTACCTACTTCTCCCTGCCGGTAATCAGGGGTTGCTTTATTATTAATATAAACGATCTTGTTTTTGATTAGCGTAAAAGTTCTTTTCAGTTCTTCTACCGTTTTATTACCTTCAATATGGGCAATCAAGTTTTCAATTGGTGCTTCGCCATCATCCAATGAAATGAAATCGAAAAATTCAAATACCCGGATGTCAGCCAGGGAACGCAATTCAGTGTTAGCAAAGCCACCACCCATTGTTACTTTTATGGAAGGATAATTTTTCTTTACCCATTGTGCGCAACGAAATGCTGTATATAAGTTTCCGGGAAAGGGAACAGAGACGGCAACTAGCTTTGGTTGCACCGTCTTCATTCTTTCGGCTAAAATTTTGATAAGTATAGTATCAATAAAAGTATATGGTTGTTGCAAAGCTGCATATAACTCATCAAAACTATTGGCGGATCTTCCCAATCGTTCTGCATACCGACTAAAACCAAAATGCTCATCAATAGTTTCTTTAATCAGATCAGACAGATCTTCAAGAAACATAGTGGCCAGATGCTTTGCTTTATCCTGTGTTCCCATGCTACCGAAGGCCCAAACCAGATCATCCATTTGTGCAAACCTTGCTGCTTCGGGTAAAAAATCTCGCTTAGCAATTAAATGTGCCAGCGTTGGATTTTTCCCTTGCAGAAAAAGAATGACCGCATCAATATTGTAAATATAATCATCCTTCAACGCTACTATTCTTGCTGTGTTTGCTGATAGTTCATTTTTATTTTCCGCTACCTGTATAAATAATTTTTCAAGCCCTTCTTTGCTGAATAATGCGATGGTAACTTCAATTCCAAGATCAGCCTGAAAGGCTGAAATATTTTTGGTATTTAAAAACCCTTTCAGATAGGCAGTGGCCGGATACGGAGTATTCAGCTGAGTGAAAGGTGGGGTAATTAAAAATACGGTAGATGGCAGATAATTGAGTTTAGTATGCAAAACTAATTTAATAGAGCACACGGATGTCAGGAAATTTAGAATAGCTTTCCCTCTTTAAAATCATTTCTTCATTTTATATATCTTCCCCAGCATTTCATACAAGTCAGGGTGATTTGCATTTAATAAATCAGGTTGCTCAAAAAAGTATTCTGAAATAACCGCAAAAAACTCAACCGGGCTGGTAGCTCCGTACATATTTATATCAGACCCATACATTTTCATTTGCCCGATGGTGGTATCCATCAAATTCTTCCATTGACTTACATATTTTCGTTCCAAAATTATTTCAGGAACACCATCCATTGTTCCATCCATTTTATCTATTAAATGTACAAACTCATGAATAGCTGTATTGTTAGCATCCTGGTTATTAATAAACCCTTGCCGCAATTGCCATTTGGTAATGATCATTACATGTTGCATAGCCCCATTGCCCACCATGCCGCCAAACGGACGATCTGAACCGGCCTGATCAAAGTCTTCATTGAATGCGCCGGGGTATAATAAAACTTCATGCAGGTTAATATATTCCCAGTCGGGAATAGCAAAAACGGGGATAATAGCCCCGGATGCAATTAAGAGGCGGTCAAGATCTTCAACAACAGCATTGACACCGGTTATTTTTACCGCAGATAAAAAATGCTCCAACCTTTTTTCAAAATTGAGTTTTGCTTCCTCATCCAGTTGCTGATAAAATTTTACGTAATCAGTCAACAACTCCTGGTAATTCTCCGGTAGGAAAACAACCTCTTTTACAATACTTACCCGAAAAACAAATAAGATGATTAAAACGATTAATCCAAAGCCAATTAAAACCTGCCAGATAGTCAACATAATTAGATGAAGTTAACCAGTATTTATCAACTACTGAACCTGTATCCTTCCAGAAGATATGTACCAGCAAAAACAGAAATCTAGGTAAAGTCCATTCCCCCAATAATTATTCTTGCCATTAATGAAAGTATTCGACCCAATACCTGATTACCATCATCCCAAAAAATTTGTACTATTTTCCTTTCTTCAATGCAAATCCTCTGAAAGAGTTTATTTTTTTATACCGGTTAAATTTTATTTCAATCTTTTCATACTTAAAACTAATTCCGTCAAGGTATTCCTTACCAAAAATGATTGCGGTAGTAACGCCTACCACAACAGTTATTTTTATCGGTGCCGTAATTTCAAATTTGTTGTTGGGATGGGCTTTCCAGAAACCTTTATCACTCTTTGTAATTATTTTCCGGGGAATGTTCCTTAAATATTTCATATACACCAGCACAGTATCGGCATAGTATTGTTCCGCTGAGTCAGCTTTATGTTCATTTCGAAGGCGGAATAATTCATGTACAATTTTCAATTCTGCTCTTTCTTGTTCTTGCTCCTGCGGAAAGGCGCCGGCAGTAAAACAGGCTAGAAAAAGATACTGGATGAAATACATAAAAAATGTTTCATTTAAATGAAAGCTAAATTTAAGCATTCTTATTTTAGGCCGATTGTCCAAACTATCAACAAGCTGGAAGTAGTGGATATGGCTGTTTTAAAAGAAATAATCAAGCAGGGAGTTGTCAAATAATGTGCTATAAGTGTTTAATAAAAACAATTGTAGTAAAAGAAATGCAACTGTATCTTTATAACTATAACCTTATTTTTCAACCGCTGACCAGGCTACAAATAAAAAGTTATGGGTAAATTTCACGACTCTATCAAACCAGCTCATAAAGAATTTATAGAACAGCAACATATTTTTTTTGTAAGTACTGCACCGGTAAGTACAGAAGGCCGGATAAATTTATCGCCAAAAGGGTTGAACTGTTTCAGTGTATTATCCGAACACCGGATTGGTTATATGGATTTGATAAGCAGCGGTAATGAAACTTCTGCCCACACTTTGGAGAATGGTCGCATAACTATCATGTTTTGTTCCTTTGATGGTGCGCCGAATATTTTGCGGTTGTATGGAAAAGGATTTACCGTATTGCCCGATACTCCTGAATGGGAACAATATTCATCGCATTTTAAAATTTATCCCAGCACAAGACAATTGATTATTGCAGACATAGATTTGGTACAAACCTCCTGCGGCTTTGGTGTACCACTGTATGATTACACCGGTGAACGGGATATTCATTTTGAATGGGCAGAAAAAAAAGGTGCTGATGGACTGCATGAATATGTACAGCAGAATAACCTGAAAAGCCTTGACAATTTGCCAACGAATATCGGATTGCAGCAGAAAAATAAATAGTCAGCTATTTATACCTAGCCGCTGCTGTTGAAATTCAAAATCAACTATCTTACCCATAGCATTCTCATATCATTTTTATAATGTTTGTAATTAAGGAAAGTCTCCGGGTTTTCGTATTTAACTCTTCAACCTTGTATCCCGATTCTAACAGCTTATAGCTAAATTTGCACAGTGATTCGCCGCTCCATAGAAATAGTGACCAGTAGTTTTAAAATGGCTCTGCAGGAATTGTGGAAGAATAAGCTCCGCACTTTCCTGTCATTGTTTGGCATCACCATCGGCATCTTCTGCATTATTGGTGTTTTAGCCACCGTAAACAGTCTTGAAAGAAATATTCAGAATGAAGTAAAGTCGCTTGGCACCAATACTATTTATATTGATAAGTGGGATTACACTTCCGGAGGCGGCCCCGATTATCCTTGGTGGAAATTTGTGAATCGACCCATGCCCAAATATGCCGAGGTAAAATATATTAAAGAAAGAACAAGCAGTGCAAAGTATGTGGCATTCCGTATTAAAACGGTGAGCAATGTTGAATACAGAAACAACACTCTTTCCAATGTAAATATTTATGGCATTAGCCCCGATTTTAACAAGATACAACCGATAGAACTGAATGATGGCCGCTACCTGTCTGATGCAGAGTTTGACCGGGGTAGCAATGCCGTTGTAATAGGATTTGCCATAGCAGAAAAATTATTTGGTTCTGCTGATATTGCTATTGGTAAAGAAATAGGTAGCCGCGGAAAAAAAGTCCGCATCATTGGTGTAATAAAAAAGCAAGGCAAACAATTAATTGGCGGTTGGGATTTTGATCAGAGCATGGTAATGCCCTATCAGTTTGCCCGCAACATTATGAACGAACAACGGGCCGATCCACTGATAATGGTGCAGGGTCATGATAACATCAGCAGCAAAGCATTGAAAGATGATCTGGCCGGAACAATGAGGGCTATTCATAAACTTACTCCCACCAAAGAAGATGATTTTGCATTAAACGATATCAATGATTTTAGCGATACAATCAGTTCTTTGTTTGCCGGAGTAAATCTTGGTGGGTGGGCCATTGCTGCATTGTCATTAATTGTAGGCATGTTTGGTGTTGCCAACATTATGTTTGTTTCGGTAAGAGAAAGAACCAGCCAGATAGGATTGAAGAAAGCAATAGGTGCCAAACGAAGAGTTATACTCGCAGAGTTTTTGCTGGAGTCAGCTTTTCTTTGCATCATCGGGGGTATAGTTGGATTAGCTCTTGTTTTTGGATTAACACAAATTTTGAGCAAAGCACTTAGTTTCCCAGTTTTTATTTCTACCGGGTACATGCTACTGGCCATCGGCATCTGCATTATCGTTGGCATACTGGCGGGATTTATTCCGGCTTTGCAGGCAGCAAAAATGGATCCGGTGGAGGCGATACGAAGTAAATAATGTGCCGATTTGACGATGCGATGATTAGATAATGTGATAATAAAAGAATTAATATACTTTTATTTGAATATAGTTTATATGGAACCTACTCTTAAAGAAAATCTGATTGTAACCCTCACTTTAGAATTTGCCATTGAAGTTGTGAGGTATTGTGATGTTTTGGAAGAAAGAAGAAAATATGTAATTGCCCGGCAGTTATTGAAATCAGGCACATCAATAGGGGCAAATGTGAGAGAGGGACAAAATGCAGAAAGCAAACCCGACTTCATTCATAAATTTAAGATAGCTGCAAAAGAAGCTGAAGAAACCGAATACTGGTTGTTAATCTGTATTAAATCGGCTGGGTATCCAGAGGCTGAGGCTTTAATGGAAAAGCTAAAATCAATACAAAGAATCATTAATAAAATAATTGTTACTTCAAAAGCTTAATCGGCACATTTTCTAATTGGCAAATCATGATTACCATTCTCGCTATAGAATCTTCCTGTGATGAAACCTCGGCTTCTGTCTGTGTTGATGGCAAAATTTTATCCAATTACATCGCCAATCAAACGGTGCATGAAAAATATGGCGGTGTTGTTCCTGAATTAGCATCGAGAGCACACATGCAAAATATTGTTCCGGTGGTGGACGCTGCTTTAAAAAATGCCGGATGCGAATTGAAAGAGATAGATGCAATTGCCTTTACCCAAGCTCCGGGATTGATTGGTTCTTTGCTGGTAGGAGGTCAATTTGCCAAATCATTATCCCTTGCCATAAATATACCATTGATTGCTGTTCATCACATGCAGGCACATGTGCTGGCTAATCTTATTGACGACCCCAAACCAAATTTTCCTTTTCTATGTTTAACTGTTAGTGGCGGCCACACACAAATTGTTTTATGTGAATCTCCCACCAGCATGAAGGTAATTGGCGAAACCATTGACGATGCAGCCGGTGAGGCTTTTGACAAATCAGCTAAGTTATTGGGACTGCCTTACCCCGGCGGGCCGTTGATTGATAAATATGCGCAGCAAGGTGATGCAAGCCGGTTCAAATTTCCTGAGCCAAAAATAGAAGGACTTAATTTCAGTTTCAGCGGATTAAAAACTTCAATTCTTTATTTTTTACAAAATGCGGGGAAGAGTAATTTGTTTAAAGCAGAATTTACGGCTACAGAAGAAGAGAAACAATACTTTATTCAACATAATTTATCTGACATCTGTGCTTCTATTCAGCACCGCATTGTAACTATACTTATCAATAAATTAAAGAAAGCTTCTTTGGAAACCGGCATCACAGATATTTGCCTGGCAGGTGGTGTATCTGCCAATAGCGGTTTACGAAAAGCCATTGAAGAAGCAGGAAAGAAAAACGGCTGGAACACTTTTATACCGGCTTTTGAATATTGTACAGACAATGCGGCCATGATAGCCATCACTGGTTATTATAAATACCTTGCAAGTCAGTTTGCTGATTTATCCATTGGATCTACTGCAAGAGCAGTATGGTAAAATACCAATATGGCTAATTCTTATTTTCAATTCAAACAATTCATCGTTCACCAGGATAAATGTGCCATGAAGGTGACAACGGATGGGTGTTTGTTTGGTGCCTGGGTAGCTAATGAAATTAATAAAGTGGCACATCCCGATTCTTTCGGGAAACAATTAATAATTAATAATTGCCTTGATATTGGAACGGGTACTGGTTTATTGACACTCTTGATTGCACAGGCAAATGAATCCACTTTTGATGCGGTTGAAATAGATAAAGATGCTTTTGAACAAGCTTCCGAAAATATAGCAGCATCCCCTTGGGCTGACAGAATAAGAGTAATTCATGCTGATGCAAAAGAGTTTTCATTTCAAAACTCATATGATATCATTATCAGCAACCCTCCTTTTTATGAAAATGAATTAACATCACCTGATTTTCAAAAAAATACAGCTTATCATGATAGTGGATTAGTATTGACCGAACTATTACAGATAATTAAAGGCGTCCTGCATCCCGAAGGCTGGTTTTATTTATTGCTCCCTTATAAAAGATTGCTGGAAGTTGGTTTACTTTTTCAAAAATATCATTTGGCTATTACCCACATCACATTGGTAAAGCAATCACCACAACATACTCCTTTTCGTTTTTTTGTTGCCGGTCAGCATACTGCCAACAGCGAAACAACTTATACTAAAGATGAACTAGTAATCAGGAATGAAAAAAATGAATACACCAACGAGTTTATTGATTTGCTAAAAGACTATTATCTGCATTTGTAAATCCCCTATGCAATTTTTTTTCAACACAGAGGTACAGAGTTGAGATTTACACGGAGTTTATATCAATCCTTCTGAATAATCTTGCAGATATTCAAATTGCTTAGTCAGTTTCCCATCCTTCGCCATAGTTGCCCGGTCAATTATATCTGAACCGTTACCAACTAAATCTTCCAGCACATGCTTTATTAATTGTTCACCAAAATAACGGCTGGCATCTCTTGGCAATTCATTGGGCAGATTTCCAACAGCCATTATGTCTATTGAGTTTTTTAAATAAGGAGCTGTTTTCTCCAAGGTGATTTTATCAATTCCGTAAACCGGGTCTTCAATGGTTTGGTCGCCAACATTAATAGGCACCGAACCGTTGGCATCATCCGTTATATCAGCAATGGTTTGAATGATAAAGCCGTCTGATTTTGCATCTTCTTTTTCAAACAACCGGGGAACATTTTTTTCCCAATACACCCCATTCATTAAAATATCCGTTTGCTCCGCATAAGGCAAAAACTTACATTCATACTCATCGGGATGTTCGTGAAATTCCATCCGGGTGTATTTTCCTGTAGCTTTGTTCCTGTACAGTTCAGCACCTTTTAATTGGGTGTAAACCGGGTAAGAAAACCGTCTTTTCAAGTAATCTTCCGGCTCCACTTCATGAATGCCCATCAGGTTCATAATTTCCAGAATGCCATGCGCCACTCTTCCCGAACCAGCAACAGCAATCTTCACATTTGGCAATCTCAGTCCAAAATAATTATGAATCAATTCTCTGAAACTTCGCTGTTTATAAACTCTATCTAATTTAAACAATCCGGTTCTTTCCCCGTATGCCATCATGCCATTATGAGCTCCTACTACTCCTGCAAAAAATCCAAATCCAATAATTCGTTGCCCGTCTTCATGCTCCAAGCATTCATAATCTACCAGCCGGATATTTTTATCCAAGACAGCCCTCAGCAGGTGTTGATTATGCGGTTGTTTCTTTTTAGTATGAGAAAAAAACAGATAGGTTTTACCCGGCAATAATTGTTCAACCGGCACTTCTTTTATACCAAGCAGAATATCACAATCACTCACATCATCTTTTACCTCCACTCCTGCCAATTGGTATTCCTTGTCCGAAAAACAACGAGCCGATGAAGACTGCGCAACTAGTTGAACATGGGGAGCATTTTTATGTATCCATTTGCATTGGGC
>JANORJ010000202.1:0-2293 GCA_031415255.1 Chitinophagaceae bacterium
TATTGAGTTGTACGGCGATAGAAATGTAAAAGATGATAAAGCCATGGTGGGTGGTTTTGCCAGCCTCGGTGGCGAAACAGTAATGATCATCGGTCAGCAAAAAGGAATCAATACCAAGATGCGACAGCTTCGGAATTTTGGTATGGCCAATCCCGAAGGATACAGAAAAGCATTGCGGTTGATGCGGCTTGCAGAAAAATTCAACAAACCTGTTATCACCTTAATAGATACTCCCGGTGCTTTTCCCGGATTGGAAGCAGAAGAGAGAGGACAAGGCGAAGCCATTGCCCGGAATATTTATGAAATGATACGATTGAAAGTTCCTGTTATCTGTGTCATCATTGGTGAAGGTGCAAGCGGTGGTGCATTAGGCATTGGTGTAGGAGATAAAGTGTTTATGATGGAGAATACCTGGTACACAGTTATCAGTCCAGAAAGTTGTTCTTCTATATTATGGCGCAGCTGGGATAAAAAAGAAGTGGCAGCAGAACAATTACGATTGACAGCTGAAAAAATGCTGGGCTTTGGATTAATAGACGGCATCATTCCTGAACCAGTTGGCGGTGCACACTGGGATTATAGTGGTGCTGCACAATTATTAAAAGAATATTTGATACCAGTAATAAAAGAATTGAAAAAAGCGTCAGCAGAAGAAAGGGTGAATACACGGATTGAAAAGTTTGGTAAAATGGGATTTTGGGAAGAAGTGTAGAGAGAGTCGGGAGTTGTTAGTCTTGAGTCCGGAGTAAAGCGATTATTTAACCAGCTTTAGTACTATTATCATCGTCCCTTGCGAACTTGTTCTGCATATCATTACTCATCTTTATTAATACAAATACAGACGCACCTTATAAAACTATCAACAATTATTAATTACTAATCTTTATTCTTAATTACCAAAATGTCACTGAGAGAAAAATTCACCGGAACAGGTATTGCCATCGTTACTCCTTTTCATGCAGATGGAAAAATTGATTGGGAAAGTTTCAGTAAACTAATTGAGTTCTGGATAAAGGGCAAGGTGGAATATTTGGTGGTGTTGGGAACTACCGGTGAAAGTGCAACCATTCACGGCGAAGAAAAGCAAGAAGTATTTTCTTTTGTAGCAAAAGAAGTAGCAGGCCGGGTACCATTAGTAGCTGGCATTGGTGGTAGCGATACCAATGAAGTACTTCATGGTTACAAGAATTTTGATTTGATAGGTTATGATGCTATTCTTACTGCTAGCCCGGCGTATAACAAGCCTAATCAAGAAGGAATTTTTCAACATTACAAAGTATTGGATGCAGCTGCACCATTACCTATCATTATGTACAATGTGCCAGGTCGTACCGGACAAAATGTTTCCGGAGAAACTACAGTACGAATAGCAAAAGAGTGCAAAAACATATTTGCCACTAAAGAAGCATGCGGCAATTTTGACCAGATAAATTATATTATAAAAAACAAGCCGGCCAATTTTATGGTCATCAGCGGTGATGACCCAATTACACTGCACATGATAGCTGCCGGTGCAGAAGGATTGATTTCAGTAGTAGCCAATGCTTACCCGGCGGAATATTCTGATATGGTACGTCTTTGTTTAAAAGGAAATTTTACCGAAGCTCAAAAGCTGCATTATAAATACACAGATATTATTGCATCCATGTTTACCGAAGGCAGCCCAAGTGGTGTAAAAGCATATCTAAGTGAAATGGGATTGTGCCAAAATACTTTTCGGTTACCGGTGTGGAAGGTGAGTGAAGGGCATCATCAGAAGATAAAGGACTTGATGAAAGAGGCTTAATTGCAATTATTTAAGTGGCTCTTGCCATGTGTTGAATATCCTGATTACACTAATGTTGTAATTGATTTCATCAATAATAAAGTGAATGGTGTAAGGGAATGTACTTACTGGCTTTACCCTCACATTGTCGTATCTAATAGCAGATGCAGTTGGTACATGACTGATTTTAGTCAGATAGATATTGATTGTATCCGTAAACTCAAATCCTAATCCGTCAGATTTTGAATTATAGTATTCAAATCCGTTGTCAATATCTTGAATTGCATCTGGTGAAAGTAAAATTTCGAATGGCATCAGCGGCGCATATATTTTTGCTTAACCGTTTCCCACGGTTGAAGTAAAGCTGGGTTTTCTTGTATTTGCTGCAATGTTTTTCGAACAGCTTCTTTTTGCCATTCAGGAATGTCAGCATCATCACTATCTATTAACTCAATAGCATCTTCTTTGCGTAAATGTTCTATCAGAGATGCAGCATATTCTTTTTTAACACGGATATGATATTCTTCG
>JANORJ010000203.1:0-5174 GCA_031415255.1 Chitinophagaceae bacterium
ATTCCCGGATTCAGGGAACGATTAGAGAATATGTTTCCCACTATGATTGAACACCGGTGCAGCGAAGCAGTGCGGGGCGGTTTTTTTAAACGGGTGGATGAAGGCACTTGGATGGGTCATGTGATAGAACATATAGCGTTGGAAATTCAAACACTGGCGGCAATGGATACTGGCTTTGGTCGCACAAGAACTCCTGATGGTGAGAAAGAAGGTGTCTATTATGTTGTATTTAGCTATATGGAAGAAGATGCGGGACTATATGCAGCTAAAGCATCTGTTCGCATTGCACAGGCATTAATAGATGGCACTGAATATGATTTGGCAAATGATATTCAAGAGATGCGGGAGATTCGGGAAGATACAAGACTCGGCCCTTCTACCGGTTGCATTGTAGAAGAAGCGGCAAAGAGAGGCATACCTTACATACGGTTGAATAAAGCAAGTTTGGTACAGTTGGGTTATGGTGTAAATCAAAAAAGAATTCGGGCAACAATTGCATCTACTACATCAAATATTGCTGTTGATATTGCCTGTAATAAAGAAGAAACAAAACAATTGCTGGAAGCGGCTGAAATTCCGGTGCCAAGAGGAACAGTGATAAGAACAGAGGAAGGATTGGATGAAGCTATCGAGAAATTTGGTTACCCATTGGTATTAAAACCAATTGATGGCAACCATGGTAAGGGCAATACTACCAATATCATTAACCGGGAACAAGCACTGAAAGCATTTGAAGCGGCTAAAGTTTACGGAAGAAATGTTATCATTGAACGATTTATTACAGGCTATGATTTTCGTTGTTTAGTCATCAACAATAAATTTATTTGTGCCGCATTAAGAACACCGGCATCGGTGGTGGGAGATGGTATTCATACTATTCAATGGCTGATAGATGAAACAAATAAAGATCCTCGTCGTGGTTTTGGTCATGAGAAAGTACTGACGCAAATTACCATTGACCAATTTACACAAAAAATGCTCGATGATGCTGGCATCACATTAGAAACTATTCCACTAAAAGGTGAAAGAGTATTGGTGAAACCAACGGCTAATCTTTCCACTGGCGGCACTTCTACTGATGTTACAGACGAAGTACATCCGGCAAATATTTTTATGTTTGAACGCATTGCTAAAATCATCGGTCTTGATATTTGTGGTGTTGATGTAATGGCAATTGATTTACGAACTCCAGTTGCAGAAAATGGTGGAGCCATCTTAGAAGTAAATGCAGCACCCGGTTTCCGTATGCATATAGACCCATCCGAAGGATTGCCAAGAAATGTAGCCGAGCCTGTGGTTGATATGCTTTTTCCAAAAGGTAGTGCAGGAAGAATTCCGATCATTGCCATAACAGGTACCAATGGCAAAACAACGACCACAAGGTTAACGGCGCATATTGCAAAAAGTGCTGGTAAAAAAGTTGGTTACACTACCAGCGATGGTGTGTATATACAAAACCAATTGATGATGAAAGGTGATTGCACCGGACCAGTATCCTCCACCTTTGTTTTAAAAGACCCCACCGTTGATTTTGCCGTTTTGGAATGTGCAAGAGGTGGTATTTTAAAATCAGGATTGGCATTTCAAAATTGCGAAGTGGCAGTGGTAACAAATGTAGCTGCCGACCATATGGGTCTTGGCGGTATTCATACCATACAAGCAATGGCAAAAGTAAAAGCCGTGGTTCCTGAAACTGTTTTTCCACATGGTTATGCTGTGTTGAATGCAGATGATGATTTAGTGTACCAAATGAGAAAAGGGCTCCGCTGCAATGTTGCTTTGTTTAGTATGGATGAAAATAATCCCCGCATCAAAGAACATTGCTCTACTAACGGGCTGGCTTGTGTGTATGAAAATGGCTTCGTCACTATTATGAAAGGCAATTGGAAAATAAGGGTATTGCCTGCTAAAAGTATTCCGCTGACTTATGAAGGAAAAGCGATACATAATGTTAATAACTGCTTACCTGCTGTGCTGGCTTCTTATTTGTTTCGTGACATAACCATTGAAGACATTCGTTCCGGTTTGCAAACATTTATACCAAGTGAAAGCCTGACACCGGGCCGGTTAAATTTTTTCCATTTCAAACATTTTACCATGCTGGCAGACTTTGCCCATAACCCGCATGGACTGAAACTGCTTTGTGATTTTGTGAGCAAATTAGATTACCCTGCAAAAATTGGTGTTATCAGCGGTACCGGCGACAGAAGAGATGAAGACATTCGGGAACTGGGAGAAATATCAGCAAAGTTTTTTGACGAAATAATTATCCGTTGCGATAAAAACCTGCGGGGAAGAACGGCTGATGAAATTATTAATTTGTTGAAAGAAGGTATTGACAGTGTGAACCCTGACATTCCAACTTTAATTATACCTAATGAAGATCAGGCATTAGACTATATCTACGAAAATGCTAAACCCGGTGCTTTATATACAATTATGTGTGATGTGGTAGCGAGAGCATTGGATAAAATCAAGGAGTTGAAAGAGAGGGAGGAAAGGGAGACATCAAAATCATCATCCCAGCCTGCATAAGTTATTTAAAAACCATTTGGCGCAAAAGCCTTCAAGCCTTATTTTTGCACTCCCAATTGAAAGATTGGTTACGGATTGAGCTATGGTGTAATGGTAACACAACTGATTTTGGTTCAGTCGTTTATGGTTCGAATCCATATAGCTCAACAAACCCTGTTTCGTTTCAAACGAGACGGGGTTTTTATTTTAGGTTAATAAGACATGCAGCCAGACCCTCTTTCCAACCATTTATCCCGATATTAAAAATTTTCTGAATTTTTGAATTATCCAACACTGAATAAGCCGGTCTTTTAGCCGCTGTGGGATAGGCCGAAGTTGGGATGGGATTTACTTTGCAGCTGCTTCCTGATAATTCTTTAATTCGTACAGCAAAATCATACCAACTTATCACCCCATCGTTGCTGTAATTATAAATGCCGGGATGCCAACCATGCCTACCGGCAGGCAGGTTTTGCGATGTGATAATTTGTAAAATCACTTCTGCTAAATCTTTGGCGTAAGTAGGTGAACCAATTTGATCAGCCACCACACTTATCTCATCTTTCTCCTTCAATAGCTTCAGCATGGTTTTTACAAAATTCTTTCCGTATGCTGAATAAACCCAGGAGGTGCGGATGATAATAGAATCTGGATTGAATTGCAAAGCCTGCTTCTCCCCTTCTAACTTCGATGCACCATACACTGTTTGTGGATTGGTAAATGACTCTTCTTTGTATGGCACGGAGGCTGTGCCATCAAAAACATAATCAGTAGATATATGAATGAATTTACAATGTTGTTCTTTACATATTGCTGCGAGAACACCCACAGCTTCACCATTTACTTGGAAGGCTTTATCCCTTTCCTGTTCTGCCCGGTCAACTGCAGTGTAGGCCGCACAATTAATTAAGTATTGTGGATGATAGTCTTTGAAAAAATGTCGAACCATCTCAAAATGATGAATAGGCAAGTCTGTTCTTGACAAAAAGATAAAATCAAAAAAGGGAAATGAGGGGGCAATTTCTTGTAGTTCTTTTCCTAACTGTCCGTTAGAACCGGTGACCAGTATTTTTTTTTTTGTTACCATTAGCTTTCAAAGACAAAGCTATTTTTACAAGTTGCCAGTAATGGAAGAGCTATATCCTTTTCTGAAACAACAGCTTTCTCAAGTGGAATTTGCCAGTCAATATTTAATTCAGGATCGTTATAAATTATTCCGGCTTCACTTTCCTTGTTATAAAAACTGTCGCATTTATATAACACTTCTGCTTTTTCACTCAGCACAGAAAAGCCGTGTGCAAAGCCAGCAGGAATAAATAGTTGCTTTTTATTTTTTGCGGATAGCTTTTGAGCAACCGCCTTGCCATAGGTGGGTGAGCCTTTACGAATGTCAACTACCACATCTAAAATTTTTCCTTTCAGCACCCTCACCAATTTAGATTGTGCAAAAGGAGGCAATTGATAATGCAATCCACGGATAACACCGAAAGTGGAGGAGGACTGATTGTCCTGCACCCAATGAATATTTATTCCTTCCTGGCGAAAAATATTTTCATTATACGATTCAAAGAAATATCCCCGGCTGTCTTCAAAAACAGCTGGCTCAAAAACCAGCAGCCCGGGCAGGTCTGTTTTAATAAATGGCATTTTATAAGCTCCAATAAGTTCTGTTAATAATCTGGTTACGATAAATTCCTTTCAGGTCAGCTATCATCCCATGCGACTTGGTAATACTTGAAAAATAATCATCACCAAGTTCTTTATAATCATTGTGAGGCACCGTAATAATTACTGCATCATAATCATTTCCTATTTTCTCCGTTAAGCCAAATCCATATTCGTGTTGTAGTTCATCTGAATCGGCATGAGGATCTTCCACATCAACATTTACATAGTACGAGTTTAATGCTTTTACTACATCCGCTACTTTAGAGTTACGAATATCACTTACATTCTCTTTAAACGTAGCTCCTTTAATAAGCACTTTAGCAGCTTTTACATCACCTGAGTTTTTAATGATATGCTGCACCACCGTTTTGGCAACATACTTAGCCATGTTGTCATTTATATTGCGGCCAGCCAATATTACTTCTGCCTCATATCCAAGTTCGCTTGCTTTGTAAGTAAGATAATATGGGTCAACGCCAATACAATGACCGCCAACCAATCCCGGTTGAAATTTTAAGAAATTCCATTTAGTGCCCGCTGCTTCTAATACCTCGTAAGTATTAATGTTCATCATATTAAAAATGATAGACAGCTCATTCATCAATGCAATATTCAAATCCCGCTGCGTATTTTCAATAATTTTGGCAGCTTCTGCCACTTTGATAGATGATGCCCTGTGCACACCGGCAGTAACCACCAGTTCATATGTTTTTGAAATTTCTTCTAGCGATTCTGCATCACAACCTGACGCTACTTTAACGATAGAAGCTAATGTATGATTCTTATCTCCCGGATTAATTCTTTCTGGTGAATAGCCTAGTTTAAAATCAATAATATTTTTTAACCCGGATAATTTTTCAATTATCGGCAGACAATCTTCTTCTGTGCAGCCGGGATAAACAGTTGATTCAAACACTACATAATCTCCCTTCTTAATAACCTTTCCAATAGTCTCTGATGCTTTTTGTACGGGTACAAGATCGGGAACGTTA
>JANORJ010000204.1:0-3196 GCA_031415255.1 Chitinophagaceae bacterium
TTTTATCCACTTACGATTGCCTGGCTTTCCACAAAAGAACACAAAGAAAATATAGTAGCCCTTAGCATTCGTTTTTTTATGCAGGATAACAAAGCATATCTACCAATATCTACGGATAGCCCTTAACCTTATGTTAGGTGAACCGGTCTGTTTATTAGTGATTCCCTTTTTATCAATTTCGTCTATTCTCACTTTCCCCGATGAATGAATAATTTTTCCATCTCCTAGCAGGATGCCAACATGAACAATATCTTCTTTATTATCAAAGAATGCTAAATCACCAGCCTGTGAATCGGCAAATTTTTTAACCACTTTTCCTTGCTGTGCTTGTTGCCAGGCATCTCTTGGCAAATCGATGCCCATTAGCTTAAAGATAACCTGAGTAAAACCACTGCAATCTACACCAAGCGGCGAACGACCACCCCACATATAAGGTGCATTCAACCATTTCGCCGTCAATTGTTGTACTAATTCAGCAGACGGTTGTTGTTCATCTCTTTTACAATATTGCCTGGCAAAACGGTATTCCAACTCTCCCCGTTTTCCTTTTCCATCAATAAGAAAAGATAAGGAAGAACCAACAGGTATATTCATTAGCGTATCACCAACTGAAATAACACTTAATAAATCTGTTGTTACAAAAGTATTGCTGGTAGTTGCTGTGTCTTTATCAACAGCTTGCAACATGGTGTTGGTCATCCATCCTTCATACCCATCATGCAGGCTGCGGATTTTTACCCATAAATCTCCATTTGTCTTCAGCACTTTCACCATCTCGCCAAATAATAACTGGCTCACCATTTCTTTCCGGTGGTTGGGCTTGCGACGAATGGGTGCAGCAGGAACCGAAACAACAGCATATTCCATTTGATAAAATTTAAACCCCTCCAAACCTTCCGGCAAGGGAGGGTTTGGAGTTCGTAAATCGAAAATATATTTTTCCTTTGAACTATTTGGAGAATAGTAAAAAGTTAATACAATAGATTTTTGTTGAATTTTCAAAAACCTGCATCTAACTGGCAACAAATAACTATTTTTCGCTTGTGAAGGCTGACAAATACCAGCATATAACCGACCAAGAACTGCTTGAACAGTTTTATGCCAATCATGATAATGAATGGCTGGGCATTTTGTTGCAACGATACACCCTGCTGCTGCTTGGTGTAAGTATGAAATATTTGAAAAATGAAGAAGAAGCCAAAGATAGTGTGCAGCAGATTTTTTTAAAAGTGATACAGGAACTACAGAAATATAAAGTAGAATACTTCAAATCGTGGCTGTATATGGTGGCCAAAAACCACTGCCTGATGAAGCTGCGGGACAAGCATGGAAAAATTACTGCTGAGATAAGTGATAAACTTACTTCCAAACCCGAAGATGAGACTGACATGCAGGCACTGATTGCTAACGACCACACTTTGGAGCTGATGGAAGTAGCTTTAAAAGAGCTAAACGCAGAGCAACAGCAATGTGTAACTTTGTTTTATCTGCAAAAGAAAAGCTACCAAGAAGTGAGTGATGAGACAGGCTTTAGTATGCTGCAAGTAAAAAGCTATATCCAGAATGGCAAACGAAATTTAAAAATACTAATTGAAAAAAAACTAGGTGAATCTGCCTACCGGCAGGCAAGGAAATGAATAGAAAATAAAATGTCAGAAAACTATAAAGACATACTATCTAATTTGTCCACCGACGTTGATCAGGAAACGCTGTTGCTGTACCTACAAGGCAAACTGTCTGAAGACAAGAAGCATGAAGTGGAAAAACAATTATTGCAAAATGAATTTGATGAAGATGCCATTGATGGCTTGCAGGAAATCAAAGACAAAGAACAATTGCAGTATATGGTGGAAATGCTGAACCGTGACCTAAAAAAGAAAACAATAAAGAAAAAACAACGCCGGGAAAAAATGAAAATTAAAGACCAGCCCTGGTTGTATGTTTCTATTCTTATACTAATTCTGCTGGTGTTACTTTGCTATATTTTTATTCGCCGAATGTTAACCAATGATTAATATTTTGTTTTGCCTTCCCATTTTTTCCACGCATCAAACACTTCTTTAGCTTTTGGATGCGGATGATGAATAAAAGGAATTTTTCGGTCACTCATCTTTGCAGCAATTTCATTATAGATAAATTCATCATCAAACTCTATCTCCGCCGCTTCTTCTCTGGTGTTGGCATACACCACTCTTTTTGGCCTGGCCCAATAGATGGCACCAAGGCACATGGGGCAGGGTTCACAACTAGTATAAATTTCACAATCATTCAGCTGGTAAGTACTTAATTTTTTACAGGCGTTGCGAATGGCCACCACTTCTGCATGGGCAGTCGGGTCGTTGAAAGTGGTAACCATATTATTCCCTTCTCCCACAATTTCATTGCCCTGCACCACCACACAACCAAAAGGCCCTCCCTCGCCGCCTTCCATGCCCAGTTTTGACAGCTCGATGGCTCTTTCTAAAAATTTTCTGTCCCGTTCTTTTGTCGTATTCATTCCTAATGATTAAACAGTTTACTGAAAAAATGTGCATTACTACCAGATTTTGCACAGTTTATGCACCCATAGCATTCCAATATGAAGTTAATATTAATTTTAGGTTAACCCGTTGTTACTGGTTAAAACCACTGTAATTTTTCCACCTAATTGCAACCACTTAAATCTTAAACCATGAGATGGGAATCAGTTGACACCAATTCTAACAATGAAACTTATCACCTCTACAAAGGTGAAAAGAAAATCCTTACCGTTATTCTTAATCCTTTTTCCAACTCAGCAAGAGTAGAATGTGAAAAAGAAAAAAGGATTTTTCAGATCCATAAAGAAGGTTTTCGCAGAAACAAAATTGTTCTTCGGGATGAGTATGGATTTAAGATTGGAGAGCTAGGGCAAGAAAACAAGGAAAATTTTATTGATGTAAAGAATGAACGTTTTTTTTATACCACACATAACAATCCGCTGGCGCAATTGGTACTTTATAAAGAATCAAAAGAAAATCCCTTTGTAACCTGCGGCCTTAGTACTAAAGAGGGAACTGCTGCTATACAATTTACAAAAGACAAACAGCTTGCCGACACATCACATCCGGGCTTATTGATGGCCCTTTGCTGGTATATGTTTCTGCCTGTAACGAAGGAGAATGTAGTTGAGTTTGCAACGTAAAAATGAATAGACTCCCACAAAGACACAAAGAGC